>NZ_PINZ01000006.1:0-135975 GCF_002810305.1 Halomonas sp. 141 | reverse complement strand
GAACTGGTGCAGCCCGCCTACCGGAAGAACTCGCTGTGGAGTCCAAGCTACTTTGCGGGAAGTGTCGGAGGCGCCCCTCTGAGCATGGTCAAGCAGTATATTGAGCAACAATCGAGGCCGGACTAGGGGCGCTCTCGCGCCCCTCGCTATCCATCCTCGCACTAGAAGTACGAGGTTTTTCGCGATGTTCGATAAATGCAAATTGCCGGGCCACTGGCCCGGCAAACGAAGGTGCTGCGTCAACCGCCGCTGTTGCCCATGCCAAAGATCACGAAGGCCGCCACCACCAGGCCCAGGCCAATGATCACCACGGGCAGCAGCTTGTGCATGCCGCTGGGGGGCTTTTTGGCTTCCGGCTGTTTATGGGGCGCCGCCTTGTCGAAATCTTCGGGCAACCGCTGGTTCAGTACGTGCTCTTTCTCTTCTTCCGGGGTCTTGCTCTCTCTGGTATCCATACGCCACCTCTTCCTGACCGGTTAGATGAAACAGCGCGGCGCTCACTCCGTCGCCCCAAGCGTTACAAGGTTACGACATCGAACGCCACATCGGGGTTCACATCGGCATCGTAGTCCACATCGTCACGTTCGAAGCCAAACAGCTTCAGGAACTCATGCTTGTAACCAGCATAGTCGGTAATGTCGAACAGGTTCTCGGTGGTGACGTTTGGCCACAGGTCCTGACAGGCTTTTTGAACGTCGTCACGCAGCTCCCAGTCGTCCAGACGCAGACGGCCCTGCTCGTCGGTGGCCATCTCACCGGGCTGGCCTGAGTAGAGGCGCTCGCCAAACAGACGGTTCAACTGGTCGATGGTGCCTTCGTGCAGGCCCTGCTCTTTCATGATGCGGTACACCATGGCGATGTACAGCGGCATCACCGGAATCGCCGCGCTGGCCTGGGTAACGACGGATTTCAGCACCGCCACGTTAGCACCGCCGCCGCTCTCTTGCAGCTTGGCATCGATGGCCGCCGCTGCGCGGTCCAGGTCTTCCTTGGCTTTCCCCAGAGCACCGTGCCAGTAGATCGGCCAGGTGATTTCGGTGCCGATATAGCTGAACGCCACGCTGCGGGCACCCTTGGCCAGCACGCCTGCATCTGCCAGAGCGCTCATCCACAGCTCCCAGTCTTCGCCGCCCATCACGGTGATGGTGTCGTCGATCTCTTGCTGCGTCGCCGGCTCCACCTCGGCTTCGATGATCACGTCCTTGTTGGTATCGATGGCCGTGGCGCGGTAGGTTTCACCGATGGGCTTCAGGCTGGAGCGCTTGAGCTCGCCGGTATCGGGCATCTTGCGCACCGGCGAGGCCAGCGAGTAAACCACCAGGTCGATCTCGCCCATGTCCTGCTTGATCAGCTCGATGGCCTTCTCGCGAGCTTCATGGGAGAACGCATCACCATTGATGGACTTGCTGTACAGCCCTTCCTGCTTGGCAAACTTGTCGAAGGCCGCGCTGTTGTACCAGCCCGCCGTGCCGGGCTTCTTCTCGCTGCCGGGCTTTTCGAAGAACACGCCCAGGGTGTCGGCACCGTAGCCG
Source organism: Halomonas sp. 141 (assembly GCF_002810305.1). Classification (NCBI taxonomy): domain Bacteria; kingdom Pseudomonadati; phylum Pseudomonadota; class Gammaproteobacteria; order Oceanospirillales; family Halomonadaceae; genus Halomonas; species Halomonas sp. 141. The sequence continues at coordinate 134,443 of NZ_PINZ01000006.1, read as the reverse complement.
AAGGCCGCCGTGATACGCGCCGCCAGGCCGTAGCCGCTGGAAGCCCCGATCACCAGCACTTTCTTCGGGCCCTGGTGCTTGTCCAAACCACGGGCGCGGGTCGCTTCGATCTGTTCGAGAACGTTCTGTTCGCAGCCTTTAGGATGAGTAGTGGTGCAGATAAAGCCCCGAACTTTCGGTTTAATGATCACATTGGACCCCTTCATCGGATGAGTATCATCGGAGCACCCTCGTGCTCACTTGCCAGTAGGCGCTATTCTAGCGGGCCAGGCGCGCCCTGTCCGCTCTTGAGGTTATGGGGGATTCACGGCAGGATAACGCCCTGCCCACTCCTTGCCGATGAGAACCGTGATGAATGCACAGCAGCTAGTCGATGAACGCGGCGACCTTTGGTTGGCGCTCGCCCCGCTTTGGCTGGACCGCGAACCCACCGAACGCGACTACGCCCGCATGATCGAGGTCATCGAACAGCACGGGCTATCGCTCAAGGAGCTCGAGTGGGTGTTCCGTATCGAGCTGGCCCCGGTGATGTCACGCCATCAGCTGTCGGTGGCCAGCGAGTGGCGCAAGTTCGATGACTACAAGCTGATGAAGCAGCTGGTCAATCACAATCTGCGCCTGAAAGGCTGGCGGCGCAAAACCTGGGCGCTGTTTTCGAGCCTGACCACCATGATGGTACGCCACCGCTGGAACGACCTGATGCAGCGGCTGATGGTCAGCCGGGGCGAGCTCTAACCCCTTCACACCTTGTCCAGCGCCGCCTCCACGGCCAGGCGCAGGCGTGGGCCATGGTCTCGTGGGCCAAAACGCGCCAGCACTTGCCCGTCTCTGGCAACCAGAAATTTGGTGAAGTTCCACTTGATGGCCCGCGTGCCCAGCACGCCTGGCGCTCCCTGCTTGAGCAACGTAAAGAGCGGATGCGCGTTGCCTCCGTTGACGTTCACCTTCTCCATGAGCGGAAAGCTGACCCCGAACTGCTGCTCCCCGAAGGTGCAGAATGCTTCGGCGCTTTCGGGCGACTGCCGCCCAAACTGGTTGCAGGGAAAGCCCAGCACAGTAAAGCCACGGTCACGGTAGCGTTGGTACAGGCTTTCCAGCTCCTTGAGCTGGGGCGTAAAGCCACACTGGCTGGCGACGTTGACCACCAACAGCACCTGGCCGCGCAGCGCACGCAGATTGAAGGGCTGGCCCTGATGGGTGTAGCAATCCTGTTCGTAAATGCTCATCATACACCCTCTTGCTATCGTCTGACGCCACCTTGCCACGAGGCGGCCTGCCAGCACCAGCCCGGCGGCTCACGCCTGCGCGAATTTTCCACCATGGCTGCTTATAGCAGTGGCCCCGCCACGACCCTCAGTGCCAGCGCGATCAGCAGCACACCGGTAACACGGTTGACCCAGTGGGCGTGACGCTGCAGCCAAGGCAGCACTCGCGAGTGCGACAGCCCCACGGCCACCAGCACGTACCAGCCGCCATCGATGACCATCGCCGTGGCCACGATGATGCCCTTGGCCAACGGGCTCATGTCCGGCGTCACGAACTGACTGAGCAGGGCCACGAAAAAGATGATCAGCTTGGGATTGCCCAGAGCCACCAGCACCGCTTCTCGGGCCGCCTGGCCTGGCGTGGTGACCACCGCATTGGCCGCCAGCGAGCTGGCGCGCCCGGCCCGCAAGGCCTTGATCCCCAGCCACGCCAGGTAGGCGGCCCCACCCCAGGTGATCAGCTGAAAGACCTCGGGATGGCGTACCACCAGCGCGCCCAGCCCCAGCACGGTCAACAGGGCATAAAAACCCACGCCCAAAGCATGGAACACCGCCGCGGTCACGCCGGGCAGCCGCCCGCCCCCCAGGGTGTGGCGCAGTACCAGCGCGAGGCTTGGCCCCGGGGACATGGCCCCCATGGCACAGATGGCGGCCAGCGATAACCAGAGCGTCAGCGGCATGCGTTTCTCCATGAGTCCAGCGGTTGATCAGCGCACCAGTATACGCCAGCTCAAGCGCAGGCGGGTGGCTGCCTAGGCCGCGCATCGTGGAATCCTCCCCCGGCCTTGAATACGGCCTTAAATAACGCTGTTAGCATGGTACGCTGTTGGGTAAAATTTTCCTTTTTCAGAACGTTCGGCAACGCCGATCAATGACGCCTGCCGTGCAGGCAGTTCATGGTTAATAAAGGACTTCAATATGGGTAGGGCGTTTCAGAACCGTAAGGAATCCATGGCCAAGACGGCCGCTGCGAAAACCAAGGTGTACAGCAAGTACGGGCGTGAAATCTACGTCTGCGCCAAGGCAGGGGGCACCGACCCCAATGGCAACCTGGCGCTACGCGGCCTGATGGAGCGTGCCAAGAAAGACCAGGTGCCGTCCCACGTCATCGACAAGGCCCTCGACAAGGCCAGCGGTGCCGGAGGCGAGGACTTCTCGTCCGCTCGTTACGAGGGCTTCGGCCCCGGCAACGCCATGGTCATCGTCGACTGCCTCACCGACAACCCCAACCGCACCTTTGGCGATGTGCGCGGCTGCTTTACCAAGACCAAGAGCAAGATCGGCACGCCGGGCAGTGTGAGCCACATGTTCGATCACTGCGCCATCTTCTCGTTTAGCGGTGGCGATGAAGAAGCCGTGCTGGAAGCGTTGATGGAAGCCGACGTGGACGTCACCGACATCGAGCAGGAAGACGGTCGCATCACGGTATTTGCTCCGAACACCGATTACGCCAAGGCCAAGCAGGCACTGCTGGACGCCTTTGGCGAGATCGACTTCGAAGTGGATGAAATCCAGTTCCTGCCGCAGAACACCACGCCGGTGGAAGGTGACGACGTCGCCATGTTCGAAAAGCTGCTGAACATGCTCAACGAGCTGGACGACGTGCAGAACGTCTTCCACAGCGCCGAACTGCCGGAAGAGAACACCTGAGCGGCTAGCCCTTCAGCGCATCACCAGGAACGAAAATCCACCCTTCGGCCGTCGGCATCTCCGCTGGCGGCCAGGCAACCTGCTGGGGCGCATCGAGTACCACCAGCGCATCTCGGCTGGCCGGGTTATGGTCGCAATTCCAGCCGCCCACGTCCCTCGACGGGATAAGCACGAATGCGATAGTGCGTTCCCCAGGGTTTCTCCTCGGCCACGACGATGATGGGCTTGTCGAACGTCACGGAGCTGGCGCTGCATTCGTCGGGCCTTGATCCATATCGCGCCTCGCGCCGGTAAAGTAGATCAAGATTAGCATGCCCCACGTACGACCACGCAGATAGCCGAACTTATCGTCTAGAATAAAGTCGTTAGGATAAGGCCAATACATTGATGAGCGATGCGCAGGAGGCAACGATGAGCGTGGTTGACGTCACCAGGGAAGAGCTACACGAGAAGCTTGCGAAGTGCATTGCTGGGGAGCGGGTGCTGATCGAACAAGACGGTAATCGGTTCAGCGCGCGCATACAGCACGTGGGTATGACGGGGGTCAAAGTGATCCCGGAGACCTTCATCAAGAACAGCACCGGTGACCCCGGGGATATAGATGGTGTCACCGTGCCCTACGATGATATCTGGGAGCTCGAGGTCAAGGGCGTGGTATTCAGCTGCAAAGCGTAGCGAGCCCGTTCAGCGTCATTCCCTTTTCGCTGGTATGAAACACAACGCCCGCCACCAACGCCCGCCATAGTGGCGGGCGTTGTGCTTGTCGCTATCTGACACGGGCTTGATCTGCTCGGGTTCGATCACTTTGCCTTCGATCAAGCGGTCACCCGATCAATAGCTGAGGCAGATTTTACCGAAGTGCTTGCCAGACTCCTGATGACGAAACGCATCCGCGATATCGGCCAGCGCAAACTCCCGGTCGATCACCGGCCTCAGATTGGCTGTCTCGATCGCCTTGATCATCTCCATCTGATGGCGGCGGCTGCCCACGATCAGCCCCTGCAAACGTGCCTGCTTGGCCATCAGCTTTGCCGTGGGCACCTCGCCTTCACGGCCGGTCAGCACGCCGATCAGCGAAATGTGCCCACCGATTTTCACGGCGTCGATGGATTGCGGCAAGGTGCCCGGCCCACCGACTTCCACCACATGATCGACCCCTTCACCGTGGGTCAACTCCAGCACGCGCTTGCCCCACTCCGGCGTGTCACGGTAGTTGATGGTGTGCTCGGCGCCCAGTTCACGCAGGCGCTCCAGCTTGGCATCGGACGACGAGGTGGCGATGACCCGGGCACCCATCAGCTTGGCAAACTGCAGAGCAAAGATGGAGACGCCACCGGTGCCCAGCACCAGCACGCTATCGCCTGCTTTCAGCCCGCCGTCTACCACCAGTGAACGCCAGGCGGTCAACCCCGCCGTGGTCAGCGTGGCGGACTCGGCATGGCTGTAACCCTTCGGCTGGTGAGTGAACCAGTTGGCCGGGCGCACCACCTGCTCACGGGCATAGCCATCGACGCCGTCACCGGGCGTGGTGGCAAAATCGCCTACCCGAGCGGGCCCTTCCAGCCAATCGGGGAAAAACGTCGAGACCACTGCATCACCGACGGCAAACTCCTCTACTCCCTCGCCCACAGCCTCCACGACCCCGGCCCCATCCGACATGGGGATACGGCCATCAGCGGCAGGGATCATTCCCGCCACCACGGCATAGTCATGAAAGTTCAGCGAGCTGGCGTGCAGGCGCACCTTGATCTCGCCGGGACCGGGCTCGCCGGGCGCAGCGAGGTCGACGACATCGAGGTGGTCCAGCCCACCGGGGGCGCGTAGCTGTATGGCTTGCATCACTGTCTCCTTTGTGTGCGCCAGAAATAGGCGACCGGTCTAGTATTGACTCTCTACGGCTACATGGGGGTCGCCTGTTCAGAATCAAGGTCATTGCCCAAAAAACCGCCCGACTGGCGCTGCCACAGGCCGGCGTAAATACCGTTGCGAGCCAGCAGTTCCTGATGGGTGCCGCTTTCTACCAAGCGGCCTTCATCCACCACGATCAAGCGATCCAGCATGGCAATGGTCGAAAGCCGATGGGCAATGGCGATGACGGTCTTGCCTTCCATCAGGGCATCCAGCTGCTCCTGAATGGCGGCCTCCACTTCGGAGTCCAGCGCCGAGGTGGCTTCGTCCAGCACCAGAATAGGCGCATTCTTGAGCAGTACTCGAGCAATGGCGATGCGCTGACGCTGGCCCCCGGAGAGCTTGACGCCCCGCTCGCCCACATGGGCATCCAGGCCCCGGCGCCCCTGTGGGTCGACCAGATCATGAACGAACGTATCGGCATGGGCGCGGCACACCGCCTGCCACACATCGTCGTCGCTGGCCTGGGGGCTGCCGTAGCGAATGTTGTCGCGCAGCGAGCGGTGCAGCAGCGACGTGTCCTGGGTGACCATGCCGATCTGGTGGCGCAGCGACGTTTGGGTGACCTCCGCAATGTTCTGGCCGTCGATCAGAATGCGCCCTCCCTGCAAGTCGTAAAAACGCAGCAGCAGGTTCGCCAGGGTCGACTTACCCGCCCCGGAGCGGCCAATCAGGCCGATCTTCTCGCCGGGCCGAATGGTCAGGCTCAGCCCGTCGAACACGTGTCGGCTCTGCCCCTTGGCCTGGGCATACTGAAAGCGCAGGGCATCGAAGACGATTTCGCCTTTGGGCACGCTCAGCGCCTTGGCATCGGGAGCATCCTTGACCGTCGGCTGCTGGGCGATGGTGTTCATGCCATCCTGCACCGTGCCGATATTCTCGAACAGCCCGGCGACCTCCCAGAGAATCCAGTCCGACATGAAGCGGATACGCATCACCAGCGCAATGGCAATGGCCAATACCCCCAGCGAGATCGCCTCCAGGAACCAGGCCGCAATGGCCATGCCGGCAGTGCCGACCAGCAGCAGCGTATTGAGCAGCGTCAGGCAGACACTCATCACCGTGACCAGCCGCATCTGACGGTGTACGGTGATCATGAAGCCTTCCATGGCATCCTTGGCGTAGCGCTCTTCGCGCTGGGTGTCGGCAAACAGCTTGATGGTCTGAATGTTGCTATAACTATCGACGACCCGGCCGGTCATCTGCGCACGGGCATCCGCCTGGGCCATGGAAACGTCCCGCAGCCGGGGCACGAAGTAGCGCATGATGCCCAGATAGCCCACCAGCCAGACACCCAGCGGCAGCAGCAACCAGGGGTCGGCCCGCCCCAGCAGAATCGCCGCGCCGGTAAAGTAGACGATGGCGTAGACCATCAGGTCCATGACCTTGGTGACAGTCTCCCGCACGGCCAGCGCCGTTTGCATCACTTTCTGCGACACGCGCCCAGCAAACTCGTCCTGATAGAACGCCAGGCTCTGGCTCAGCATATGGCGATGCGAGAGCCAGCGGCCAATCATCGGGTAGTTGCCAAAAATACTCTGGTGGGTAATCAGCGACTGGCCCAGTACCAGCAGGGGCAGCCCGACCACCACCGCCAAGCCGACGCCCGCCAGCCACAGCCCGTGCTGCGCCCAGAAGTCGGCCCGCTCGACCCGGCCCAGCCAATCCACCAGCTCGCCCATGTAGCTGAAGAACATCACCTCGGCGGCGGACACCACGGCAGTCATCAGCGACATCAGCAGCAGCCAGGGCCAGACTGGCCGCGAAAAGTGCCAGATAAACGGCAGCAGCCCTTGGGGAGGCGTCGACACCTCACCTTCCGGGTAGGGGTTTACACGGCGTTCAAAAAACTGGAACAGCGGCAACAGCAGGCGTGACAACATGGGAAGTCCTTGACGAAGGAGCCTTTGAAGAGAGCCGAATGGCGTCTGTCAGTGCGCTCGGCGGCGGCTCAGCAGCCAGCGCGCCCAGAACGGCGCGAACACCATCAGGGTAATCATGCGCAGCAGGTGATGAAATGCCACGAAGACCGGGTCGATATCCAGGGCAACAGCCAGAATCGCCATTTCACCGATGCCGCCAGGGGCCAGCGCCAGCAGCGCCACATCTCGGCCCACCCCCACGGTACGATGAATGAGTTCGGCGAATACCGCCAGGGCCATCAGGGCCAGCAGGGTCGCCACGCCCGATTGCCACAGGTAGCGGCCCAACAACCTGCGGGTCATGCCCTGGAAACGCGAGCCAATGGCACTGCCCAGCACCCACAGCATCAGGTTCATACCCCACTGGGGCAGCGCCAGGCTGGCCATGTCCAGCCCCGACAGCAGGGCGGCCATGAGCAAGGGAGTCAGCAGCGCCGAGCTGGGGATGCGCAACCAGCGGCCCAGCGGTATCAGCAGGGGAATGGTCAGCAGCATCCAGCCGTGTTCCAGCGACGAAGCGGCTGGCCCCAACGAGCCTTCGCCCCCTTCAAAGGCCCAGAACAGCGGTGGCAGGAAGAGAATGACCAGAATAATGCGCAGCGACTGGGCGACGGCGATGCGCTGAGGGTCACCACCACACTTTTCGCCCAGCAGGATCATCGCCGTCATCGCGCCGGGGGCGGCGCCAAACCAGGCGCTCACCGGGTCGAACCCGCAGCGCCGGTACCAGGCCGAGGCCACCGCGGTGGAGGCGGCCACCCCGAGCAGCAGCAGCGCCGCCGACAGCGGCCAGTCCAGCACACGATGTGCCAGCTCCGGCGTTACCTGGCTGCCCAGCACCAGCCCCATGACGGCCAGGAACACGTTGCGCAGCGGCTCGGGCACTGCGACGCTGGCGCCCTTGGCGGAGGCCAGCAGATTGGCCACCAGCGGGCCCAGCATCCAGGCCAGGGGAAGGTTCAGCAGTTGAAACAGCAGGCCGCCCAGGGCGCCGACACCCAGCGACACGGCCAGCGCTCTGGCACTTGCTGCACTGAAACGACTTCCCTTCACGCGCCCCTCCTCCTGAGCAATTGCCTACCCGACCACGCGTTTTCGGCCGACGAGCCTATCGGCATGGTGGCATATCATTACCCTGCTAATGGACAGCCTAGTGTACACGATATCGGCGGCTAGTCTTCGTCGTCATCGCCGCGCAGGCGCGCCAGGCGTTCGGCCTCCTCTTCCTTGGCGTCGTCGATGACTTCCATCAGCTCTGCCACGTTGGCAATGTGGCTGTCGAACTCGAAGTGGCCGGTCAGCTGGCTTTCGGGGTGCAGCTCGCCGGACTCATAGAGCGCCCACATCTCCTTGCCGTAGTGGGTGTCCAGCAGCTCCGGGGCAAAGCGGCCAAAATAGGCGCGCATGTTGTTGACGTCGCGCTCGAGCATGGCGGCGGCGCTGTTGTTACCTGCGGCATCCACCGCCTGGGGCAGGTCGATGATGACCGGGCCGTCGGCATCCACCAGCACGTTGAACTCGGATAAATCGCCATGGATGAGACCGGCACACAGCATACGCACCACGTCCTGGATCACTTTGGCGTGATAGCGCAGCGCCTGCTCGTGGGTCAGGGTGACATCGTCAAGGCGCGGGGCCACGTCGCCTGCCGCATCGCTGATCATCTCCATCAGCAGCACGCCATCCACGAAGCCATAGGGCTTGGGAACGCGCACGTCGGCAGCGGCCAGCCGATACAGCGCGTCCACCTCGGCGGTGAGCCACGCCTGCTCCTGCTCTTTCTGGCCGTAGCGGGTCTTCTTGGCCATGGCCCGAGCGCGGCGGCTGTTGCGCTCCTTGCGCCCTTCCTGATACTGCACCGCCTGCTTGAAGCTGCGCTGCTTGGCCTCCTTGAAGACCTTGGCGCAGCGCGTCTCGTCACCACAGCGTACGACGTACACCTGCGCTTCCTTGCCGCTCATCAACTGCATCAGCACCTCATCGATCAGGCCATCTTCGACCAGGGGCTGTAATCGTTTGGGTGTTTTCATGGCTTGCTGCGCTGATCCTGTTAGTGACGAATGCGGCGCACTCGGAAAGCACGCCCCTTGAGTTTATCCCGCTCCAGCTTGGCCTGGGCGCGTTGAACGGCACCGCGCTCCACCGCCACGTAAGCGCTGCGGGCCAGTACCTTGATCTTGCCCACCTGATCACCGCGCAGGCCGCCTTCACTGGTCAAGGCGCCCAGAATGTCGCCGGGGCGCAGTTTGTCTTTCTTGCCACCTGCCAGCTGTAGCGTGGCCATGGGTGGCTCGAACGGAGTGCTGTCGGACGCCTTGGGCAGCGGCTCGGGGGTCAGCGGCTCGCCCAGCAGCTCCGCAAGGCGTTCGAGGCGATACTGCTCCTGCGGGGTCACCAGCGTGCAGGCGATACCGCTGGCACCGGCACGCCCGGTGCGCCCGACCCGGTGAACATGAACCTCCAGCTCGCGGGCGATCTGGTAATTGAAGACGGCATCCAGCTGGGCGATGTCCAGCCCACGGGCGGCCACGTCCGTGGCAACCAGAATCGACGCACTCTGGTTGGCGAACAGCACCAGCAGTCGATCACGATCCTTCTGCTCCAGGTCGCCGTGCAGGGCCACCGCACTGAAACCCGCATCGACCAGGCTGTCGGCCACCGCCTGGGTTTCGCGCTTGGTGTTGCAGAACACCACGCTGGTGGTGGGACGGGTGGCCAGCAGCAGCTGTTTCAGCGCCGCAAAGCGTGCGTCGTCGTTGGCCACGGCGTAGAAGTGCTGCTCGATGGTGGTGGCATCGTGGGTCTCTTCCACCTTGACGCTGACCGGGTCGCGCATGACACCCCGTGTCATGATGGCCAGGCCTTCGGTCGACTGCTCGTCCGGGAAGGTGGCGCTGAACAGCAGCGTCTGGCGGTCGGCAGGCGTGTCGGCAATGATGTCGTCGATGGTGGCTTGAAAGCCCATATCGAGCATGCGGTCGGCTTCGTCCAGCACCAGGGTGGTCAGTGACCCCAGCGTCAGCGAGCCTCTGCGCAAGTGCTCGTCAATGCGCCCCGGCGTGCCCACCACGATATGCGCACCGTGCTCCAGGGAGGCCAGTTGCGGGCCAAAGGCGGCGCCGCCACACAGCGTCAGCACTTTCACGTTGGCCATGCCGCGCGCCAGACGGCGCAGCTCTTCGGCTACCTGGTCTGCCAGCTCCCGGGTCGGGCACAGCACCAGCCCTTGCACGCTGAACGCTTCCACCCGGAGCTGAGAGAGCAGCGCCAGGCCAAACGCGGCGGTCTTACCCGAGCCGGTCTTGGCCTGGGCCATCACGTCGCGGCCCGCCAGCATGGGCGGCAGGCTCTGCGCCTGAACCGGCGTCATCTGGTGATAGCCAAGGGAGTCCAGCGTAGCAAGCAGCGCAGGCGACAGCGCAAGAGATGCAAAAGAGGTATCTGACACAAGAAATTCCTGAAGGGGCATAAGGCCTAGCGATTCGATAATGTGAAGCACCATACCAGAAAGCGCCCTGCCCTGCCTGACTGGGAGCGGGCCACCCTTGGCATGGCGTCAGGCTTTGTACGAAAAGTCGGCGAGCGATGGCCAGACAAGGCAAAAATCGGCGAAAAGACGGAGTTTACAAGGTGTAAATGAGTACTTTGATCGGACTCGCGCACGAGCCGATTTTTAACGCCGTATGGGCGAGCGTAGGCAGTTTTCGTACAAAGCCTAGGCGGAGAGCGCCGCGAATTGCCCTTGGCTCAAGGCCGCCAGGTCATCGGGGGAGAGCTCGATCTCCAGCCCGCGGCGCCCGGCACTGACATACAGCGTGGGCCACGCCTTTGCAGAGGCATCGATGAAGGTGGGTAAACGCTTTTTCTGGCCCAGCGGGCTGACGCCGCCCAGCACGTAACCGGTGCTGCGCTCCACTGCTTCCGGCGCTGCCATCGCCGCCTTCTTGGCCCCTGCGGCCTTGGCAATCTGCTTCAGCCCCAGCTGGCAATCGACCGGTACGATCCCCACGGCCAGCTGCTTGCCATCCAGGCTGACCACCAGCGTCTTGAACACTTGTGCCGGTGAAACACCCAGCTTTTCGGCGGCTTCCAGACCATAGGACGTGGCCGCTGCATCATGTGGATAGTCGTGTACCTGAAAGGCAATGCCTGCTTGCCGTGCACTATTGATGGCCGGGGTCATGGAGGTCTCGTGAGTTGAAGCGGTGGACATCTCATCGTCTACTGCCAAACTTAATAGCGTGCCAACGCTTTGGCAGTCAACCGACAGGCAGGCACGCCACGCAAGGGGAAACCACAAAAACGCGAAGCGTGAGTACCGCGCCAGCACGCAGGCTGGCGCGAGGCTTTAGGTGCCTTCGCTCAGGGGCAAGGCACCACGCGACGCAGGGTATCCTTGGCCCATAGCGTCTGGCCATCCGGCGTGCGGCCGTGCTCGTTCCAGCGCTCGGTGGTTTCCAGGCAGTAGGAGCCGGCATCTTCCGTGCGCGGGTCAGCGCTGGCGGGGCGCTCGCCACCGATACGCATGACGTCCGGGTTATCCGTGGTGTAACGGGGGGCAACGGTATTACTGGCACAGCCAGCCACCAGGACGGTAGCCAGCAGTACGGGCAAACAGCGGCGCAATGGCATGTTTTTACAACCCTCACAAGCAGTGATAAACCGACACCAGTTGTCGGTAGCGCTAGATACCACTCGCCCAGCGCCACCGTCAATCTTTTTTGATGCGGGCTCAGGTCACCAGTGTAATGCTCATGACCGGGCGCAAATTACGCTGCTTGCAGTGCTGTTCGACGCTTTCCACGATCTCTTCGGCGTCATCGATCTGCTGCTTGTCCAGTTGGATATCCACCATCAGGAAACTGCCCACCTGGGCCAGGCGCACATCGTCGTCGGCAATATCGAAATCCGCCACTTCCTGAATCACTTCCTGACGCACGCTGCCCACGGGCTCACCGAACATCAGCTCACGCAAGGCATCCTTGACCATGCGAATCGGCATGGGCAGGAAATAGCCCGCGATAATCAGCACCATGACCGGGTCGGCGAACCGTGCCAGATGCGCCCAGGGCGTCAACGTCAGCCCCCAGGTCAGCGCGAACCCCAGCATCACGGCGGCACTCAGCCAGGTATCCATCTGCCACTGACGAAGCTCGGCATTCAATAGCGAAGACTGGGCAACCCGCGCATGACGCGCCAGCCACCACCACGTCACCAGACACCCCGTGACGTTGACCACCCCAAAGATCAGAGCCAGGTCCAGGGTCACCAGGCGACCTCCCTGAGCCAGGCTCCACAGCGCCGAGACCAGCGAAAACAGACAGACCAGGGCAATCACCACGCCTTTGAGCAGCACTGCCAACGGCTCTACCGTCAGCCGCCCAAAGGGGTAGTGATCATCAGCGGGCTTGCGCGCCTGCTGAAGGGCAAACAGCGACAGCGAGGCCAGCACTAAACTTAATAGCGAATAGCCGCTGTCGAAGAGTATCGTGATCGAGCCACTGGCCAGACCGAGCGCAAGGCCGGTAAACGCGAACAGACTGGCAGAAATAGCGGAAAATCTGAGCGCACGGCGCTCTGCGATGAAGGGGGTCACGCGAATTGCTCCATGAAAAGTAGGTATAGCGCGGGGTATCATAGGGAGACCTGCTACGTTAAACCAATCGCTCAGCGCCAATATTATTGGCACCCAGGAAGGCAACATCATGCGCGCAGAACAGGTGGAAGCGTTTATCGAAGTGACCGAACACGGCTCCTTTGCGGCGGCGGCTCGGCATACCGGCATGAAACGCAGCACGCTCAGTGCGGCCGTGAACGCCCTGGAAGATAGCCTGGGGGTGGCGCTGTTCGAACGCTCGGGCAACAGCCTGCAGCTCACGGCGGTGGGCGAAAGCGTGCTGCCGGACTGCTACCGCCTGCTGACCAGTGCCAGCCGGATCAAGAAGCATTGCCAGCAGCATTTGCAAGGCGTCGAGAGCCAGCTGTGCATTGCCCGCGACGATGCGCTGCCCGAAGCCTTCTGGCGTCAGGTCATGCACGAACTGAAGCAGCGCTACCCGCTGACCGCCATTTCGGTGTACCTGCTGCCCCCGCAAGAGCACCCGCAGTTTGTAGTGCGCCAAACCGTGGACATCGCTTTCGGCCTGTATACCGCCGAGGGCACCACGGTGAAGGCCAATCATCTGGCACCGGTCAGCATGAGCCTGGTGGCCGCTGCCGATCACCCGCTCAGCCGTCTGCCCAGCGTCACCCGAGATGACCTGGCCCAGTACACGCAGGTGTGCCTGACCTTCGACCAGGGCGACAGGCTGGTCAGCGAAGCGCTGTTTTCGACCAACTACCTGGGGCTGACGATGTTCGAGGTAATCCGTGATGCGGCGATCAACGGCACCGGCTGGGCACTCTTGCCCTACCCGTTGGTCAAAGAAGCATTGGCCAACGGTCAGCTCTGCGCGCTCAATCATGATCTGGCGCTGGAGAGCCACTACTACCGCTACGTGGAGGGAGAAAGCCTTGGCGTGGTAGCCACCGCGCTATTGACCAGCGTTACGCGTTTTCTGAGCGCGACCCGCTAGGCCTCGAACGTCATCGCAATATGGATCAATGACTGCGTTGAAATAACGCTGTGGCGAAAATGGCCAAAGCCTTCCACGCTATAAGCAAGTACTTAACAAGGAGGAGCAGGACACGCTAGCGAAGCGGCACAGGTAAGTGTCATCCAAGCGTAAAGAGCATCTGCCAGTGTCGGTATTGCCGTCAACCAAGGAGTAGTTTCCGCGATGGTACGACTCGATAAGAAAGCCACCAGGCTGTATGTGCTGGATACCAACGTCCTGATTCACGACCCCGCCGCGCTCTATCATTTCGATGAGCACGATGTGGTCATCCCCATGACCGTGCTTGAAGAGCTGGACAAGCACAAGAACGGCATCCGTGAAATTGCCCGCACCGCTCGCCAGATCAGCCGCACCCTGTCAGACCTGACCAATCAGGTCACCTTCGATGAAATCCAGAAAGGCATCCCCATTCCACGTATCAGCGGGGAGTCCGGTCGGCTGCACTTTTTGTGCTACAACGACCTGAAGCCGTTCGACGCGCTGGATGACAGTCCCGACAACCGCATCCTGGCTGAGACCTGCCGCCTGCGTGACGAGCGCCCGGATGCCTCGGTGATTCTGATCACCAAGGACATCAATCTTCGCGTCAAGGCTGCCGCGCTGAAAGTGCCCGTCGAGGACTACCTCAACGACCGCGCCTTCTCCGATAGCGACGCCATGATCGAAGGGGCCAAGGTGTACGAGGCCGCAGGCCTGGGCGGTGCCTCGCTTTGGGAAAGTCTCAACGTGGAGGTCAATGTCGAGCGCGTCGCGCACCACACTTTCTACCAGCTCAGCGGCACCATGCCCCGGGACTGGCATGTCGGCATGCTGGTGTCGGATAGCGAAAACGGCGCGGAATTCGAAGCCATCGTTCGGGAGCTATCGCCCTCCTCTGCCCGCTTGCAGCTGCTCACCAACTACCGCCACCACGCGGGCGTCTGGGGGGTGCACGCCCATGACAGCCGCCAGAACTTCACCCTCAACCTGCTCATGGACCCCGAGATCGACCTGGTGACCATTGCCGGTAATGCGGGCACCGGTAAAACCTTCATGACCCTGGCCGCCGCGTTTCAGCAGACCCTGGACAGCAAACACTTCGAGCGCATCGTGTTCACTCGAGCCCCCATTCCCATGGGCGAAGACATCGGCTTTCTGCCGGGCACGGAAGAGGAAAAGATGTCGCCGTGGATGGGGGCCTTCCATGACAATATGGATAACCTGTTGCGCAACGAGGAGGGAGAGTCGAGCTGGGACAACGGTGCCACGCGGCAGCTGATCGGCTCGCGAGTGCTGATCCGCTCGCCCAGTTTCATGCGCGGGCGCACGCTCAACGATACGTTTCTGATCATCGACGAGGCGCAAAACTTTACGCCCAAGCAGCTCAAGTCGCTGGTGACGCGAGCAGGGCGTAACACCAAGATCGTCTGCCTCGGCAACGTGGGACAGATCGACACCCCCTACCTGACCGCCAATACCTGCGGCATGGCCGCCGTGGTGGAGCGGTTCCGGGATTGGCCCCATGCAGGCCACATTACGCTGAAAAGCGTCGAGCGTTCACGGCTGGCACTGGCAGCAGAAGAGCTGCTTTGAACAGCCGCTGACGTCGTCGCCCACCCTCCAACCCACGACCGCCCAGCCTGGCTGGGCGGTCGCCGCTGCTCAATCCTGCGAGTCGCGATCCTGCCAGGGGGTCTTCACGCCCACCGTATCCGCGGCAAAGGCGTCTCTTTCACCCAGCGGGCGCGGCTCGCCAGTGGTGGTGTCCTGGTAGGTCTGGCGCTCCATTTCGCAGTTGATCTCGGCCCCCAGCAGCACCACGAAAGCCGACATCCAGAACCACAGCATCAGCGCCACTACGGCGCCCAGTGAACCGTAAAGCTCGCTGAACGTGGAGAAGTAGCGCACGTAAAGCGACAACCCCCCAGATCCCAGCAGCCACGTAGCGGTAGCCAGCAGCGTGCCGTAGCTCAGCCAGCGCCACTTGGCCGCGCGACGGTACGGTGCAAAGCGATACAGCAGCGCAATCAGCAGGCTCATCAGCACCAGCAGCGCTGGCCAGCGCAGCCACTGCAGTAGCCTGTCAAAGGGCGGTTCCACCATCAGCCACTCCACCAGCATGGGCACCACGGCAATGAACCCAAGCGACACCAGCGTCATGCCGATGAGCCCGAACGTCAGCGCCACCAGCACGACCAGGCGCAACAGTGCGGGCCGCTTCTCACGCTCGCCGTAAACCACGTTGAGCCCCACCACCAGCGCCGACACCCCTTTGGAAGCGATGTACATGGCTACCAACAGCCCAGCCAGGGCGGCCATGACGTTGCCACGCTGGGCACTTTCCACCACGTCCTGGGCCTGCTGGTCGATCAGGTTGGCCGCATCGGGCGGCATGAAACGGCTGATTTCATAGAGCTGCCGCCCTGCTTCTACCGGGTCGAACAGCAGCCCCCAGATGGAAATCACTGCGGCGATGGTGGGGAACAGCGCCAGCAGGGCGTAGAACGCCACGCAGGCAGCGTACATGGTCACTCGGTCTCGGCGGGCCGCCCTCAACACGCGCCAGCCGATATCCAGCCAGCCCAGCCGGGGTATGTCATCCGGCGTCACGGCCTGACGCCCTCGGTCTTCCTGGTACGCTTGCGACCCCGTCTGCGGCTTGCTCATGCCCGTCCCTCCCACATCAACAGTAGCGCCAGCAGCACGGCCATGGCCATCATCAGCCCGCTGCCGTGCTGGCGCAGCCAGGGCTCTGCACGCAGGCTGTGCCTGAGCAGTTGCATGGCCGTTCGCTCGAAAGCCAGACTGCGAGCCACCGACGCGGCCTTGACGCGCCCCAGGCCATCGCTGAAGCGCTGGCAGCCCTGAAGGGCATGCCCTGCCAGCAGCGCGTATAGCCACCATAGATCGCCCGCGGGTGGCGGGGAAACCCTCACACGCTGGCGCAGGGAGAGCGCCACCACCAACGCCAACAGACCCACCGGGAAAGGCCAGACGATGCCAGCCCACTCGGCCAACGGCGGCACCTCGGTACCGTGCAGCGGCAGCCACAGTGGAGTGGCCAGCGCGGCCACCACGGCAGCCAACCAGGCGCCCCACTGCATGGGGTGGCTGCCACCACTCTTGCGCAGCTGCCACTGCCGCCACAGGCAAACGCTCACCAGCAGCGAGGTGCCCACGGCCGCCCAGGTCAGCAACAGCACCAGCGTGGTCAACTGGGCATCGTAAAGCACTGACTTGACCCCCCACTTGCTGACCAGCCCGGCTGCCAGGGCACCTGTCAGCGATACGCCCGGCAGCGCCATCAGCGCAAAAAGCAGCGGTACACGCCAGCGGGGCATGTGTTCGCTGACGCTGGTTCCCATGAACAGCGCCCCTTTGGCCAGCGCATGATGGGCCGCAAACAGCACCAGTCCGGGCAGCAGCAGTAGCCACGCCTGAGGCACCGTCAACCCGGTGCCTACCAGCGCCGTCAGCATACCCATCTGGCTGATACTCGAATAGGCCAGCACGGCCTTGGGGTGACGCTGCCACACACCATACAGGGCAGCCCCGAACGCGGCGGCCAGCCCCAGCGCCATCATGGTCTGGCCCAGCAGTACCAGTTCAGGTGCCAGACCCGACTCGCCCAAGGGCAGCACGTTCAGCCAGCCCAGTAGCCCGGCCTTGATCATGGCGCCACTGAGCACTGCGCTGGCAGGCGCAGGGGCAACCGGGTGGGCCAGCGGTAGCCACACATGCAGCCCCACCACCCCGGCCTTGACGCCAAACCCCAGCCATAGCAGCAGTGCCATCCAGGCGCCGTGCTCCGAGCGAGCAATGGCCTCGCGAACGCCCTCCAGGGTCAAGGTGTCGATGGAGCCAGCCGCCCATAGCAGCCCCCCCAGAATCAGCCCTTCGCCCAGCACGGCGAGGATCAGGTAGGCCCGAGCCCCCAGTCGCGCCTCGGCGCTGCCGCTATGCACCACCAGCGCGTAAGCGGCAAAGGTCATGAGCGCAAAGCCCAGGTAAAAACTGGCAATGTCCTGGGAAAGGATCAGCAGGACGTTGCCTAGCAGGGCCAATGGCCACAGCAGCGTCAACCGCTGCAAGCGCCGCTGGGCGTCGTCATCGCCCCCTCGGGCCAAGGCTTCTTCGGCGGCAAAGTAGCCCCGGGCATGCAGCGCCGCCAGGCTCCATAGCAGCGCGCTGAAGGCCAGCCAGGGGCGGCTGAGCGCATTCAGCTCCCACCAGCCCCCCAGCATCCAGGCTTCCAGCACCCAACGGCCTTCACCCATATAAGCCAGCAGTAACGCAGGCCAGGCGGCGCTGACCCACAGCCACGAACAGTAGCGCCGCTGCGCTGACGGGGTGCGGTAGGCATGCCATACCGCCCCGGCAGCCACGCACAGCGGCCAGAGCAAGGCCACGACCAGCAGCAGTGTCGTCATCATGGTAGATACTCCCCTACCGCCACCCGCGTTGCCCAGTCCAGGGGGCTAAACGGCAAGCCTGCCAGCAACCCGGCCCCCAGGCTGGCCAGCGCGGTAAACACGGCTGGCCACAACAGCCAGCCATGGGTTTCCAGGCGCCCCAGACGCTGCTCGTTGGGCCACGCACCCACCCCGTGACCGGGCCCTTGCCGGAACCAGAGTCGATGCAGGATCGGCAGGAAGTAAATGGCGTTCAGCGTGCTGCTGGTCACCAGTACCGCCACCACCCAATACATCTCGGCCTGAATGGCGCCAATGCCCAGGTACCACTTGGTGATGAACCCCGCAATGGGCGGCAGCCCGATCATGCCCAGTGCCCCCACGGTAAAGGCCAGACTGGTCAGCGGCATGCGCTTGCCAGCACCGTCCATCTCATCGATGCGGTGAATGCCCAGCTCTTCGGCGTAGTTGCCCGCGCAGAAAAACAGCGTGACCTTCATCAGCCCCTGGTGGAGCAGATGGGCGAGCGCACCGATAGTGCCGAAAGGCCCAAACAGGCTGACCCCCAGAATCACATACGACACCTGACTGATGGTCGAGAAGGCCAGTCGTGGCTTGAGCTCCTGCTGGGCGATGGCCCTCAGCGAGCCGTAGATGATGGTGATGGAGGCCGCGATGGCCAAGGCCGTGGTCACCCCCAGTTCGACGCTCAGCTCGATACCGTAGAGGTCATAGATCACGCGGAGAATGCCGAAGGCCCCCGCCTTGACCACCGCCACGGCATGCAACAGCGCGCTCACCGGCGCAGGCGCCACCATGGCTCTGGGCAGCCAGCCATGCAGCGGCACCATGGCCGCCTTGACCGCCAGGCCGCCGACCAGCAGCGCGAAGATCAGCGTCAGTAGGCCACGGTGGTCGGTCAGGTAAGGCGACAGCCCCCGCTCGGAGGCAAAGGAGTGGTCGCCTGTCAGGCTATACAGCAGCACGACCCCCAACAACAGCACGACCCCGCCGGTCAGGGTGTAACGCAAATACACGCGCCCTGCCGCCAGCGCCTTGGCGGTGCCCGAATGCACTACCAGCGGGTAAGTCGACAGCGTCAACAGTTCATAGAAGATCAGGAAGGTAAACAGGTTACCGGAGAGCGCAATGCCCAGCGTGCTGGCCACGCAGAGGCTGAAAAAGCCAAAGAAGCGTTTGCGGTTGGCCGCATGCTCCAGGTAGCCAATGGCATACACCGTGGTGCACAGCCAAAGCAGCGATGAGAGCCCGGCAAACATCACGCCCAGCGCATCGGCGCGCAGCACGAAATCGACGCCTTCGACAATCTGGAAGCTGAACGTGTCCTCGTAGCCTTCCGCCACGCGCCCGACCATCAGCACGACCAGCACGATCTTGCTGACCGCCGCCAGCAGGTTGATACCGGTACGCCAGCGCCGCGCCTCTTCGGGTAGCGCAAAAATGGCCACGGCGGCCAGCAGAGAGGTCGCCAGTGTGGTCAGCGGTAACCAGGCTGCGTTCATGCGCCACCTCCTTGTAGCAGGGCCAACGGCAAGTGGGCCAACAGACCCAGCAGCAGCGCGGCCAGGGCGAGCGCCAGTGCCACCGCATCCATGCCCGGTGCCAACGGCTGGTAGTCATGGCGCGGTGCGGTTTCATCGAACGAGTAGCGAAAGACCCTGAACACATAGGCCGCGGTCAGCAGGGTGCCCACCAACAGGGCGGCAACGGCAAGCCACTGCTGAGTGAGCACCATGGCCTGCAGCAGCAGCCACTTGGCCGTGAAACCGCTGCTGGGTGGCAGGCCCATCAGCGTGATGGACGCGATGCCGAACGTCAGCAGCGAGAGCGGCAGTCGGCGGCTGGTGCCCGCCAGCGCTTGCAGAGCACTCTTGCCGGTGGCCAGCAGCAGATTGCCGGCCGCCAGGAACATCGCCGCCTTGGCCAGCGAGTGCCCCATCAGCTGTAGCCAGAACCCCTCCCAGGCCAGCGCCTGGGGCAGTGGCGAGGTTTGCGGCCCCAGCAGTAGCGGAAATGCCACCATCAAATAGCCCAGCTGGCCCACCGTGGACGAGGCGATCAGGGTTTTCAGCGACGCTGCCCGCCATGCCACCAGCCCGCCCCACACGATGGCCGCCATCCCCAGCCAGCCCACCAGCTGCGGGGCCAACCGGGTATCGGGCAGCAGCACGCTCCACACCATCAGCAGAATGAACAGCGAGGCCTTGATGACCAGCGCCGCGTGCAGTGCACTCACCGGCGTCCAGGCGTTTTCGTGCACCGGGGTCAGCCAGCCATGTAGCGGAAACAGCGCCGCCTTCAGCGCCAACCCCGCGCCTATCAGCGCCGCCGCAATCCAGCTCACCGGGCCTGGCTCGACCACCTGGGCCAGGCCCATCAGCGTCAGTTCCCCCCAGTACCCCAGCAGCAGGGCAATGCCCAGCAGGAACGCCAACGACCCCACCAGGGCCAGCAGCAGGTAGCGCATACCGGCCTTGAGCGCACTGCCCTTGCCCGACAGCAGCAGCATGCCGACGGCGGCCAGCCCCATTAGCTCCAAGGCGGCGTAGAGCGTCAGCAAATCGGCCGCCATCCAGATCAACGACAGCGCGCTCACCAGAACGCCCATGAGCGGCCACAGCCAACGCCCCTGAGGGCCAGGCCGGGAAAGCGCCAGGTGCCCGGGGGTATACAGCGCGGCGGCCAACGCGACCCACTGGGTAATCAGCAGCATGAAACCGCTCACGCCACTGAAGCGCAGCGCCAGATCCACCCCTGCCAGCTGCCACTGCCAGCGCAACACGCCCGCCTGCTGGGCATCCATGACCATCCACAGGCCTGCTACCAGCACCGGCGTACAGGCTAGCAGGACGGGCACCATGCGCGCGGGGCGCAACCAGGCCCCCAGCAAGCCTATCAGGGTAGGTAGCAGCAGAACGACCAGCAGCGCCCAGTGGCTTGACCACAACGGGTCCAGAGCGCTGTCATACAAGCCAAAACGCCAGCTCATTGTGAAGCCTCACGGGTTGCCTGGGAGTCTGACGGCTCATCGACCAGCGCCGACACCCCTTCCAGCTGCAGCAGATGTCGTATCAACAGCACGCCCAGCAGGGTGCCCAGCCAGGCAATCAGCAAGCCCACGCCAATCAGCGCCTGGGCATTGGGCAAGGGGCCCGCCATGCCTGCCAACAGCAGAAACACACCCGACCCCAGAACGTTGAAGGCCATCAGCCGACGCAGCCAATGTCGATGCAGTGCAAAAGCCCCCATGGCCGCCGAGACCATGACCACCGCCGCCAGCATCAAGGGGTGTTCGCTCAACGAGTAGGCCATGTCGGGCAAGAGATAGCGCAGCGCGGCGCCGATCATCACGCTCCACGCCAGCGCCAGCAGCCCACGGCTAATGACATGCCCGGCCCCGTGCTGCACTCGGTCGTAGTGGGCAGCCTCCGGGTGAGCCGAGGGAAATGCCTTCAGGGCATAGAAGAAGCTGCCGCCGGTGAGCGCGCCGCCCAGCACCAGCTCCATCAGCCCCAGCCAGGGCGCCTGCCACTGCCACCAGGCCAGACTCATCAGCAGCGTAAACAGCAAAAACAGCCGACAGGTCCGCAGCAGGTGGCGGTCCAACAGACAGGCAAGCGCCACTGCCACCAGGCAAAGCGCCAGCCCAGCTTCCAATATATCCACCGACATCATGAAGTGCCCCCGCCTATCCTGTGCATTGGCCAGCGAAAAGGAGGCCGTGCTATGCGAGCCGTTCGCTCAACCACCTGCCAATATCGTTGACCTGCTGCGGGCAGAGCGCGTGGGCCATGGGATATTGACGATAGTTCACCGAGTAAC
This sequence comes from Halomonas sp. 141, assembly GCF_002810305.1. Classification (NCBI taxonomy): domain Bacteria; kingdom Pseudomonadati; phylum Pseudomonadota; class Gammaproteobacteria; order Oceanospirillales; family Halomonadaceae; genus Halomonas; species Halomonas sp. 141. The sequence goes on along the minus strand of NZ_PINZ01000006.1, from coordinate 112,847 downwards.
CGAGCGCCTTGAGACGCTCGGCGCCAGAGCGGCCAAGCGTTTCAGGCACGATAGGGTCAAAGTTACCATGATGCACCTCAAGGGGGATATGGCGGTTGGCCTCGGCAAGTTCAATGCTGTCGGCGGTGGCAAAGTAGGTCGACATCGCCAGCAATCCGCCCAATGGCTGGGGAAACGAGAGGGCTGCCTGATAAGCCACGGCGCCGCCCTGAGAGAACCCCGCCACGATGATGCGCTGGCTATCGATGCCTTGATCGATCTGCTCCTGAATCAGCGCCTGAATACGCTCAGCGGAGGTTTTAAGCTGCACTTCGTCCACCCGGCGCCCCAGGTCCATGGCCAGAATGTCGTACCAGGCGGGCATCACCATGCCCCCATTGATGGTCACCGGCAGGCGCGGCGCATGGGGCATGATGAAGCGCACATGGGAGCTTTCCGGCAAGGCCAGCGCAGGCACCAGCGGCTCGAAATCGTGCCCGTCGGCACCGAGTCCATGAATGATGAACACGCACGCATCGGCGGGTTGACCATGTTGCGGCTCGATAATCAGTTCGCCTGGAGCTGTCATGTCGCATTCCTTGGTGGCTATCAAAAGCGCCACCCTAGCGTAAAGCGACGCGTTGGGCGAGTCCTTCCCCACTTAAAACGGCCACACCCACGGAATCAACGTCACCGCAATGGCCCCGGTCAGCAGGTTCAAGCCACCTCCTACGCGCAGAAAGTCCCCCAGCCGATACCCCCCTGGGCCATGCACCATCAGATTGGTCTGGTAGCCAATGGGGGTCAGGAAGCTGGCCGACGCAGCAAACATGACGGCCACCACGTAGGGCATGGGATTGACGCCCAGGCTTTCGGCCGCCGCCATTACCACCGGAAAGATGATCACCGCCGCCGCGTTATTGGTCACCATCTCGGTGAGCAGCGCCACCACGCAGTAGGTGCCCAACAGCAGTAGCCAGGGGTTGCCTGCCACCAGCGAGAGAATACCGCCCGCCAGCACGTCGGCTGCTCCAGAGGTTTGCAGCGCCGCCCCCACGCCGAACGAGGCGGCAATGGTCAGCAGGACCTGAGTATCCAGCCCCCGCTTGGCCGCGCCTACCGTGCAGCAACCGGTCAGCAGCACCATGGCAGCACCCAGCATGGCAGCATTGAGCATGCTGAGCACGCCAAAGGTCGCCAGCATCACCGCCCCCAGCAGAATCGCCCAGGCCAGCGGCGCCTTTTCATGCACCGGCCTGGCCGCCCCGTTGAGTTCACTGATCAGCAGGAAATCCTTGGACTGGCGATGGCGCTCGATGAACGGCGGGCGAGCCTCGAGCAGCAGCACGTCCGCTGGCTGCAGGCGTACCTGCCCGAGGTTGCCGGTCACCCGCTCGCCGCCGCGGCAAATCGCCAACACCGCCGCTCCGTACAGGGTTCGAAAGCGGCCGTCGCGAATGCGCTGGCCAATGAACTGGCACTGGCTGGAGACCACGGCTTCTACCAAACGTCGTTCCTTGAACTCCTTCTCCAGGCTGGAGGCACCATCCCGAGAGGGAATCAGACCCCGGATCTGCTGCAGCTCCACGGCCGCCGCCGACGTGCCCACGAACACCAGCCGGTCACCGCCCTTGAGCTGCTCGCCCGGCCCCACCACGCTGACCACGTTACCGTCACGCTCGATCTCGACCAGAAACAGCTCCTGAAGGTGGCGCAGCCCCGCCTCCTCCACGGTGCGGTTCACCAGCACGCCGGTGGGGTCCACCTCCATCTCGATGGTAAATTCCCTCGGGTTGGCAAAAGCATTGGCGACGCCTTTACGGGCAGGCAGGATGCGCGGACCCAGCACAATCAGGTAGGTAAGCCCGGCCAGAGCCACCGGCAGGCCAACCCAGGCCAGGTCGAACAGTCCCATGGCCAGCTCCGGGTAGCGCTCCACCAGCAGCCCATGCACCACCAGATTGGTGCTGGTGCCGATCAGCGTGATGGTCCCGCCCAGGATGGAGGCAAAGCTCAGCGGCATCAGCAGCCGCTGGGGAGACAGCTTCAAACGGCGGCTCCAGCTCATCACCGCAGGGATATAGGTGGCCACCACCGGGGTATTGTTAAGAAAGCCGCTCAGCGTTGCCACCGGCAGCAGCAGCCGGGTCAGGGCGCCCCGCTCGGTGCCCGGACGGCCCAGCACATAGCGAATGATCAAATCGATACCGCCGGTTTCACGGATGCTGGCCACCAGCACGTACATGAACGCCACGGTGAACAGGCCGCTGTTGGAGAAACCCCCCAGCGCCTGCTGCGGGTCGATGACCCCCAGGGTCAGCAATACCACCACGGCCCCCATTAGAATGATATCGGGGCCCAGGCGCGACAGCGCCATGAGGGGGAAAATCGTCAGTACCACCCCAACGGCAATCCAGGCATCCAGCGACATAAACCCATATCCTTGATAAACGAACCTGGGGATATTGTGCCGCCTGCCCAATATTCTAAAAAGTTATTTTTAGAAACACAGTAAGAACAAAATAGAATATACCCATGAGGGGTGAGGGGTGAGGGGAAAATCGTGACAAACAAAAAACCCCGCACGAAGGCGGGGTTTTTTTACAGGCTGACCCGTAAGTCACCTGACAACATCATTCGTTCAGATTACAGAACTTTGATGTTGGAAGCCTGAAGGCCTTTTTTACCCTGGGTGACGTCGAAGGAAACCTTCTGGCCGTCTTGCAGAGTTTTGAAGCCGTCAGCTTGAATTTCGGAGAAGTGCGCGAACAGGTCGTCGCCATTGTCGTCCGGAGAAATGAAGCCGAAGCCTTTAGTGTCGTTAAACCACTTAACGGTACCAGTTGCCATGATCGAAATCCTCGATGTAGCTTAATGAAGAGCCGGGTAATACCCGAGTTGCAGTGGGTAGAACAAGAAACTTTCACCAGACTCAACGCGAGAGCGTTTCGATACTGCTGACTACGTTCGACTTGCTAACCAACTGCATGCAGCATGCGCTTAACGACGCTGCACGTCAACACTATGATGGAAAAAAATGTCAGTGCAATGACTTTTCTTCCAAAATCCATCCAGCGGCCTTTTCAGCGATCATCAGCGTCGGCGAATTGGTGTTACCACTGGTGATGGTGGGCATCACTCCCGCGTCGGCCACCCGCAGTCCAGACACCCCGCGAACCCGCAATTGCGCATCCACCACCGCCATGGGGTCGTCGTCTTTTCCCATCCGCGTGGTGCCGACCGGATGGAATATCGTCGTGCCAATATCCCCGGCCAAGCGGGCCAGTTCCTCGTCGGTCTGGTACTCCACGCCCGGCTTGATCTCTTCCGGGGCGTATCTGGCAAAGGCGGGCTGCTCGGCGATGCGTCGCGTCACTCGCAGCGAATCGGCGGCCACCTTGCGGTCCTCGGGCGTGCTCAGGTAGTTCGGCGCGATTGCAGGTGCCTGGCGCGGGTCGGCGCTTTTCAGGCGCACGGTGCCTCGGCTGGTAGGGTTCAAGTTGCACACGCTGGCGGTGATCGCAGGGTACGGGTGCAGAGGCTGCCCAAAGGCTTCGAGACTCAACGGCTGCACGTGGTACTGGATATTGGGATACGGCTGGTCGTCGGAACTACGCGTGAACGCGCCCAACTGCGACGGCGCCATGCTCATGGGCCCCGTGCGCCGCGTGAGGTACTCCCATCCGATACCGGCTTTGCCCCATAACGTGCTGGCCATGGCGTTCAGCGTTTTGGCATTGCTGACACGATACACCGAACGTATCTGGAGGTGATCTTGCAGGTTCTCGCCCACCCCCGGCAGGTCGTGCACGACCTCGATGTCATGCTCGGCAAGGTGCTCGGCGGGACCGATGCCCGATAACTGCAGCAGGTGGGGCGAGCCAATCGCGCCGGCACACAGCACGACTTCCTTGCTGGCCTGCACCTGCAGAGTCTTGCCTGCTCGCACCACTTCGACTCCTTCGCAGCGCGGGACGGTCTGATCACGCTCGAAGCAGAGCCGATTCACCTGGGTGGAGTGCCACAGCGTCAGGTTGTCCCGCTTCAAGGCCGTGCGCAAGAACGCCTTGGCCGTGTTCCAGCGCCAGCCGTCGCGCTGGTTGACTTCGAAATAGGCAACGCCTTCGTTACTGCCTCGATTGAAGTCCTCGGTTCGAGGAATACCGGCCTGAACGGCAGCTTCGGCAAAGTCATCCAGCACCTGCCACTTCAGGCGCTGCTTCTCCACCCGCCACTCGCCGCCGTGGCCATGAAACGCGCGGTGAGTGTCATCACCGTCGCTGCCTTTATCCAATCGGTAGTGGTTTTCGTGTTTGATAAAGTCCGGCAGGCAGTTCTCCCAGCGCCAGGCATCGCTGCCGGTCACTTCCGCCCAGTGGTCGTAATCCCGCGCCTGGCCGCGCATGTAGATCATGCCGTTGATACTGGAGCAGCCGCCCAGGGTCTTGCCGCGCGGATAGATCAGCGAGCGACCGTTCAACCCCTGGTCGGGCTCCGTGCGAAACAGCCAGTCGGTGCGCGGGTTGTTGATGCAATACAGGTACCCGACGGGTATATGAATCCAGTGGTAGTTGTCTCGGCCACCGGCTTCGATCAGCAGCACCCGATTGTTCGGGTCGGCGCTCAGTCGGTTGGCCATCAGGCACCCTGCGGTGCCTGCGCCTACCACGATATAGTCAAAGCATTGCATGGCGGCATGAGCCGCCATGGGGGTAGTTGTATTGTTGGACATGCGGGCGACTCCGGTGAAGAGCGGGCGTTACTTCGCCGTGGGCATCACGAATTCGGCACCGGCGTCGATGGAGTCAGACCAGCGCTGCATGATCGACTTCTGCTTGGTATAGAAGCGCACGCCCTCTTCGCCATAGGCATGGGTATCGCCAAACAGCGAGCGCTTCCAGCCGCCGAAACCGTGCCACGCCATGGGCACGGGAATCGGCACGTTGATGCCGACCATACCCACCTGGATACGGCGGCCAAACTCACGGGCAACGCTACCGCTTTCGGTGAAGCAGCTCACGCCGTTACCAAACTCATGGTCGTTGATCAGCTGAATGGCGGTGGCCACGTCCGGCACGCGCACACACACCAGCACCGGGCCGAAGATCTCTTCTTTATAGATCGTCATGTCGGGGGTCACATGATCGAACAGCGTGCCACCCATCCAGAACCCCTCGGCGCAGCCTTCTCCCGCGTTGGCGCCGTCGAATTCACGGCCATCGACGATCAGCTGTGCACCCTCGGCCACGCCCTTTTCGATGTAACCGGTAATGCGCTGATGGGCCTGGCGGGTCACGATGGGACCCATTTCGGCGTCCAGCTGCATGCCATCCTTGACCTTCAGCGCCTGGGCTCGCTCGGTGAGCATCGGCACGACTTTATCGGCAACGTCGCCCACCAGCACGGCCACGCTGATGGCCATACAGCGCTCACCGGCGCTGCCGTAGGCGGCACCGATCAGCGCATCGACGGCCTTGTCCAGGTGGGCATCGGGCATCACTACCATGTGGTTCTTGGCGCCGCCCAGCGCCTGCACGCGCTTGCCGTGCTTCGCGCCACGCTCGTAAATCAGGTTGGCAATGGGGGTGGAACCGACGAACGACAGCGCCTTCACCTCCGGATGATCGATCAGCGCTTCCACGCAGTCCTTGTCGCCCTGCACCACGTTGAACACGCCATCCGGCAGGCCCGCCTGCTGCAACAGGTCAGCAATCATCAGCGAAGCGCTGGGGTCCAGCGGGCTGGGCTTGAGAATGAACGTATTCCCGGCGGCAATCGCGATGGGGAACATCCACATGGGCACCATGGCCGGGAAGTTGAACGGGGTGATCCCGGCCACCACGCCCAGCGGCTGTCGCACGGTCCAGTTGTCGATGCCGGTACTCACCTGCTCGGTATAGTCACCCTTCAACAGCTGAGGGATGCCACAGGCAAACTCGACGATATCGATGCCACGCGCCACTTCCCCCTGGGCGTCGGTGAACACCTTGCCGTGCTCTTTGGTGATCGCTTCGGCCAACGCATCCTTGTGTGTATTGAGCAGCTCCAGAAACTTGAACATCACCCGAGCGCGGCGAATGGGGGGCGTGTCGGCCCAGGCAGGGAAGGCCGCCTGGGCCGCCTGCACGGCCGTATCCACATCCGCCGCCGACGCCAGTGCCACGCGGCCGGTGACCTGACCCGTGGCCGGATTGAAAACGTCCTGGGAAGTACCAGAGGTGCCTTCGCTGCGCTGGCCGTTGATGAAGTGGTGAATGGCGTGAGTTGTCATTGTCGCTACCTTTATAAACATCGTTTAAGTGGTGAGGAGAGTCTGCCCTAGACTACCCGGCGCCACAGGCCAAGCAATTGAGTAATTTTTAACCCGGATATAAGCTTTTCTAATAACATGACAACGAAGGTCATCGACCATGCAGGAGTACGCCACGCTACGGGCCTTTGTGGCCGTTGCCCATACCGGCAGCGTGTCTCGCGCCGCTGAACAGCTGCACCTCACCCAGCCTGCCGTCAGCCTAAAGTTGAAGCAGCTTCAACAACACCTTGGCCTGACGCTGTTCACCCGCCGCCCTCAGGGCTTGCGCCTCACTGCCGATGGCTATGCCCTGCTGCCCGCCGCCGAAAACGCCCTGGCCAGTGCGCTGGCATTCGAACAAAGCGCCAGTGCCCTGCACAGCACCCTGCGCGGCAAGCTGCGCATCGGCACCATCGTGGACCCTGAATTCATCCGCCTGGGCGATTTTTTGAGCCGCCTGATGGCCCGAGCGCCCCAGCTGGAAACGGAGCTGCACCACGGCATGAGCGGCAGCGTGCTGGAAGACGTGGTGCACAGCGAGCTGGATGTGGGCTTCTTTCTGGCACCGCCCGGCGAAGGCCCGGCCCATGACGCCTTGGCCTGGCGTGAGCTGACCCACTTTCATTACCACGTGGTGGCACCCCCGGGCTGGGAGGCCAAGTTGGCCGACACCCGCTGGGAAGCGCTGGCCAGCCTCCCCTGGATCGTCACCCCCTGCGTGTCGGCCCACTCGCGCCTGCTCCAGCGTGCGCTGGCTGCCAGCGGCGCCACGCCGCACCGAGTGGCACAGGTCGACCAGGAAGCCTGCATGCTGGACCTGGTGCGCGCCGGGGTCGGCCTGAGCCTGGCCCGCGACGCGCTGGCCATGGCCGAGCGCCAGGAGAGCGGGCTGGCAGTGGCCGAGCACGTTCGCCTGCCCTGCGCCTTGAGCCTGATCTGGCGACAGGATCGCGCCATCGAGCCCACCATCAAGGCAGCGCTGGACACCCTGGATACCGTGTGGGCCCACCGCCCTTCCCTGGCGCCATAAAAAGCGCCAGAGGGTGGGCGGGTGAACAGACCGCGAAATTTGGGCAAATGGGGATTTTTCTAGTAGAGTGGAAAAACAGCGCGAATAGACCAGTCGGCCTAGGCTTGTACGAAAAATCGTCGAGCGATGGCCAGACAAGGCAAAAATTGGTGAAAAGACGGAGTTTACGGGGTGTAAATGAGTACTTTGATCGGACTCGCGCACGAGCCAATTTTTAACGCCGTATGGGCGAGCGTAGGCAGTTTTCGTACCAAGCCTAAAGGAACGATTAGCCGCTGTATGGTCTTCCCCCTCACGTCCCGTTGATCTAAAGATAGGAGATCTTATGAGCAACACGATCAAGACCGTCAATCCCACCACGGGTGATATCCTCGAATCTTACACACTGATGGATGACCAGCAGGCTCAGCAGGTCGTCGAGGCCTGTCATGAGGCCTTTCTCGATTGGCGGCTGACCTCTCTGGACGAACGCGCTCGCGTCATCAAGGCCATTGGTCAGGCGCTGAAAGCGCATCGGGAAGACCTGGCCCAGCTCATGGTGAAAGAGATGGGCAAGCTGCCGGAGCAGGCCCGTCAGGAAGTGGATCTGTGCGTGGGCATTTGTGACTACACCGCCGAACACGGCCCCACCAAGCTGGCCGATGAAGAGCGCCAGCCCGGTAATGGCGAGCGCGGTTTCGTCACCTACTCGCCCATGGGCGTGATCTACGGCATTCAGCCCTGGAACTTCCCTGCCTACCAGGTAGTGCGCTACTCCATCGCCAACATCATGGCGGGCAACGGCGTGCTGCTGAAACACGCCGAAAACGTCACCGGTAGCGGCCTGCTGCTGGAAAAGATCTATCGTGAGGCGGGCCTGCCGGAAAACGTCTTCCGGGTGCTGGTGATTTCCCATGAAGTGTCCGACAACGTCATTGCCCACAAGGCCGTGCGAGGCGTGACCCTGACCGGCAGCGACGGCGCTGGTCGCAAAGTGGCCGCCAAGGCCGCCGAGCACCTGAAAAAGACCGTACTAGAGCTAGGCTCCAACGATGCCTACTTGGTGCTGGACGATGCCGACCTGGACGTGGCGGTGGATACCTGTGTCACTGGCCGCGTGTATAACGGCGGCCAAACCTGCGTAGCGGCAAAACGCTTTGTGGTCACCGAAAAGAACTACGAAGCGTTCAAGGAGCGCTACGTGGCACGCATGAAGGACTTAAAAGCGGGCGACCCGACCAAAGAAGATAGCGACCTAGGCCCGATGGCCCGTGTCGATCTTCGTGACGGCCTTCACAAACAGGTGGAAGAGAGCGTGCGTAAAGGCGCGAAAATCCTCTGCGGCGGTGCAAAGCCGGAAGGCAAAGGCGCGTTCTACCCGGTCACGGTGCTGGATGACGTCACCCCCGGTCAGCCCGCCTACGACGACGAGCTGTTTGGCCCGGTGGCGGCACTGATTCGCGCCAAGGATGACGACGACGCCATGCGCATCGCCAACGACAGCCGTTACGGCCTGGGCGGCGGCATCATCTCCAAGGACGTGAAACGTGCCACCGAGCTGGCCAGCAAGTATTTCGATACCGGCATGGTGTTCATCAACGGCTTTGGTGTGGCCACGCCCGAGATGCCGTTTGGCGGCGTGAAGGATTCAGGCTACGGTCGTGAGCACGGCGGCTTTGGCATGCACGAGTTCGTCAACGCTAAATCGGTGATTGTGGTGCAAAGCTAACATCACCAAGCCCATCGGCTCACGATGGGCTAACCCATAAAAACGCCGCAGTGTCGTTTTCTCGACCTGCGGCGTCTTTATGAGTGGCGCATTTTAACAGTGGCGTCAGGCGAGTTTTTGCTGCCGACGCTGCCATAGTGTCACCAGCAACGCGACCACCAGCCAACTTACCAGCGCAGCAATCACGTCATCCAGCACGATCCCCACTCCCCCGGCAACATGTTCCGCCAGATGAATAGGCGGTGGCTTCAGGCCATCAAAGAAGCGGTAGACGCCGAACGCCAAGGCCAACACCAGCGGATGGCGGGCAGCTTTTAGCCCCAGCACTGCCAAGGGGAAAGCCACATATTCATCGGCGACGATACTGCCATGATCCTGTCCATCAAAATGCAGGGACGCCATGTGGCACACCGGCACGGCGGCCAACAGCATCAGCGTGATGATGACCACCTGCTGACGGGTCGAGCGACCTGACAGCCACCAGGCCAACGGCAGGCCAAGCAAGGAACCAAACGTGCCTGGGGCCACGGGCATCAGCCCCAGCCCAAAACCGGTGGCTAACCACAAGTTGGCAGTGCCAACGATATCGAGCATCAGCTGGCCTGCTGGGCCTGATGCTCCAGCTCTGCCACCATATCGGGCGACAGGTTCAGGGCACTGGCCAACTGGTCCAGCCAGGCGCGTTCCATGGGGTTCTGGTCGTCGGTCACCGCCACGCTGATCAGGTACATTTCACGGGCGGCCTGGGGGGAGTCTGCTTCACGAGCCAGCGCCCTGGCGTCCAGCGGGGCGCGCAGTTGCTGCTCTACCCAGCGGTGCATCTCTTCGTCGGCACCCAGCGCATCGATCTGCTGAGTGATCAGCGCCTGCTCCTGTTCATCGATATGACCATCGGCGCGGGCTGCCATGATCATGGCTTGCAACAGCTCCAGGCTGCGGCGCTCCTGATACTCACCGCTGAGTACCTCGACACGCTCCCCTTCTGCCGACGCCGCCGTGGCACCGCCGTTGGCCTGGGAGCGTTGCCAGGCTTTCCAGGCCAACACGCCAACCCCGGCAATGGCCCCATACTTCAGCGCTTTGCCACCCATGCTTCGGCCTCGCTTGGAGCCAATCAGCATGCCCATGGCCCCGCCACCCAGCAGGCTCTTCATGTCGAACCCGCCCGAGCTGCCGCCGGAGCGCGCCGCTTGGCTGCCACTGCCGCCCAACTGCCGCGACAGCCCATCCATGATGCCCTGCACGTCCATGCCACCACGGCCGCCTTTGCCACCACTGGCCTGATTCATCAACTGCTGGAGAATCTTGCTCGCATTCATCCTTGCTCCCCCTTCGGGTCATCATCGTGAATTGATCGGTTCTGGTTATAAAGCATCGAACATGAACGCAACGTGAACCGCCGGGCTCGTCACCCTTCACCCTTCACCACGACCGTGCTGCCCTGACGGCTGGGCAGCACGTCGATACGAATCGGCATCTGCTCCTTGAGTTCGCTGACATGCGAAATGATGCCGATCATGCGCCCGCTCATCTGCAGCTCGCTGAGCATGGCGATGGCCTGGTCCAGCGCGTCCTGGTCGAGGCTGCCAAAGCCTTCATCTATGAATAGCGTATCCAGCTGAATACCGCCTGCATAGGCTTGCACCACATCGGAAAGCCCTAGCGCCAGTGACAGCGCAGCCATGAACGACTCGCCGCCGGAAAGCGTCGCCACCGGGCGATTCTTGCCGGTATAGGTATCGGCCACGTCCAGTTCCAGGCCGGAGGCTTTATTGCCTTTGGAAGGGTCTTCCCGGCGCACCAACTGATAGCGCCCGCGGCTCATGCGCACTAGGCGCGCGGAGGCTTGAATCAGCACATCATCCAACAACACGCCCAGCACGAAGCGCTGCAAGCTGATGCGATTCCCGGTGCGCCCGTTGGCCACTTCGCTGAGCGTACCCCACAGTTTGTACTGCTCGTCCAGGGCCGCCTCCACATTGCGCGCCTCTGCCAATCGCTGTCGGGTGGCAGTGAGCTGGTCTACCCGTGCGCTCAGCCGCTGGTAATGCTGTCGGCACGCCTCCTCCCAGGCCTTGCTGTTGTCAGCCTGGGCATCGAGGGCAGCAACGTCGGGCGGTGTCTTGCCTTCCAGCAGCGGCGCACTGGCTTCGAGCTGCCCTTCCAGCCTGGCCAGTTCCCGTTGAAAGCGCGCCACGTCGTCACTCAGCCGCTGCTGCTCGGTGGTGTCCAGACGGGCATTAATAAATGCCTGCTCATCCTCAAAGGGGCTACCCTGCAGGGCCGTTTTCCACTCGGCCTGGGCCGCTTCCAGCGTCCGCTGCGCCTCGGCCTGGCGCTGGGTTGCCTGAGTGAGCCTGGTTTGCGCCTGGGTGAACGCCGTGTGGGCGGTCTGGGCCTGGCTCTGGGCGGCTTTCCAGCTCCGCTCGCAGGTGTCCATCTCACGCTTCACGGCCGCTAACGAGGCATTCACGCTCTCCAGCGATGCGCTATCGCCAAGCTGTTCACGCAGCTTCTGGCACTGCTCACCGACGTGCTCGGCCTGCTGCTCCAGGCGCTGGGCATCTTGTTGCGCGCTCACCCATGCCTGTCGAGCGCGCTCATGGGCGCTGCGCGCCTGCTTCACCTCCTCTTGCGTGACCAGTAGCTGGGCCGTCGAGGCAGGCGCGGGATGCTCACGGCTGCCACACACCGGACAAGGCTGGCCACCCTCCAGCTGCTCAGCGAGCAGAGCCGCCTGGCCCTGGTGCCAGCGCATCTCCTGCTCGATGGCGTGCTGCTCCTGTTGGGTGGCCGCACGCTGCTTCTGCTGAGCATTTTCGCGCGCTCGGGCCACTTGCTGGGCAAGCGCTTGCTGCTGCTTCTCCAGCGTGGCCAATGCCTGACACTGATCGAGGGATTGCTCTAGCGCATAGGCCTGGCGTTGCAGGGCGGGTAGCTGTTCATATTGGGCATTGGCCGCCTCGAGCACTTCCTGAGCCTGCTGGTGAGCCGCTTGGCACGGGGCAATGGCCTGTTCGGCGGCGGCCCACTCGCGCTGGGCCGCCGTGGCGTTTTGCTGGGCGCTTTGCCGGGCATAAAACGGTGTTGCCAGGGCCTGGGTCTGCTCATGCTGCCGCAGCTGCTGCTGGGCACGCTGCACGGCCGGCTGCTGCACCAGCAGCGCGGCTTTGGCATTGACCAGCGCGGCGTGCTGCGCGAACTGGCGGGCCAGCGCTGCCGCCGACTGGGCGGCCGCCACGGCCTGCTCCCGCTGCTCGGCGGCCAGGGCCAGGTCGTGCCTGGCGGCCTGGTGGTCAGGGGCCAGCGCAGCGAGGGCAGCTTCCAGGGCGGCTTCGCTCTCGACATCGCTGGCCGCCAGCATGCCTTGTACACGCTGGCGATGGTCGTTCATCTCACGCACGATGTGCTTGGCCTGGTCCGCCAGGCGCTGTTCGATGCGCTGGAAGATCTGGGTCTGAAACAGCTGGGCAAAAATCTCCTCGCGTTCCTTGGAGCCTGCCAGCAACAGCTCGCGGAACTTGCCCTGGGGCAGCACCATCACCTGGCGGAACTGCCGAGCATCCAGCCCCAGCAACTGCTGCAGCTGGCCGTTGGCATCGGTGACCTTGCGCGCCACCAGGCATTCGTCTTCCTGACCTTCTGGGGTCAGCCGCCACAGCTGGGCTTCGGCAGCCTGGGTGGTGGTACCCTCGCCATTGGCTTTGGGGCGCTCCTGTTGGGGCACGCGGCGCACCCGATAGGTGCTTTCCCGCAGGCGAAACGTGAGGGTGACTTCGGTGAGCAGATCTGGCGCAGCCTGGTCGCAGCGCATCTGGCCAGCGTCCCGTTCATTGCCAGTGGTTTGGCCGTAAAGTGCGAAGCAGATGGCATCGAGTATCGAGCTTTTGCCAGCACCGGTGGGGCCATTGATCAGGAACAGAGGGCTTTTGCCCAGCGCGATGAAGTCGATGGTGTCACGCCGTGCAAACGGGCCAAAGGCCTGCAGGGTCAGTGTCAAAGGCGTCATGCTGGCCCCTCCTGCTCGCGGTCAAGGGCGGTGATCAGCTCGCCCATGGCGCGGGCCTGCTCGTCATTCATGGGCTCGCCGCTGGTCTGGGTGAAGAAATCGCTGAACATGTCCAGCGCGCTGAAAGCGAGACGTTCACGGCTCAGCGACTGGCGACCTGCCGTTTCCAGCATGCCGGGCTTTTCCAGATGCAGGACGTTGGGATACACCGCCCGCAGCTTGCCCATGGGGTCGAGAATGGCGTGCCGGTCGGTGAGGCGCGCCAGCAGGTAGTCATCGGCACGGGGGTCTTCGCCCCCCATGGCCAGCAGCTGCGCCAACTCTCCCTCCAGCACGCGCACGTCGCGCCTGGGCGTCAACGGATGCTGGGTGATGCTCACCAGGCCTTCGCTGCCCATCTCCACCAGGGTGACGCCCTTGCGCTGCGTCGCCTCGGAGAAGCTGTATTTGAGCAGCGAGCCGCTATAGCGGATGTGCTCGCTCCCGCGGTACTGGGGGCCATGGAGGTGCCCCAGCGCCACGTAATCGAAACCCTGCATGGGTTCCCAGGCAACGCTTTCCGCACCGCCCAGGGTGAGCGGGCGTTCGGACTCGCTGGCCGCCCCGCCCTCCACGAAGCAATGGCTCATGAGCAGCGCCGGGCGCGCGGGATGGCGCTGGGCGTGAATACGCTCCAGCAGGTAGCGGTGGGCGGCATCGAAATCGCGCACGTCGGCGCCAAACTCGCTGCGCACGTACTCCGGGTCGGCGTAGGGAATACCGAAGACATCCACCATCACGCCATCGACGGCAAGCGTCACCGGCTGATCGCAGGTGGCCAAATCGGTGAGGATGTGTAACCCGGCCTGGCGCAGATGACGCGCTCCAAACCCCAGCCGCGCGGCGCCATCGTGGTTGCCAGAGATCATGATGACCGGCAGGCCACGTTTCTCGCACAGCTCGGCCAGTATCTCATCCAGCAGGGTCACCGCCGCTGCCGGGGGCACCGAGCGGTCGTAGATATCACCAGCAATCAGCACCGCATCCACGCGCTCACGGTCGATGATCGACAGCAGCTGTTGCAGGACATGACGCTGGTCGTCCAGCAGCGAGAGATTGTGAAACAGCCGACCCAAATGCCAGTCGGCGGTATGAAGTAGTCGCATGACAGGCTCGATCCAGAAAGTATGACCGCATCATACCAACCCGATGGCCAACGACGCACAAAAAGCCCCGCACGAGGGCGGGGCCGGAGCCTGGTGGCTTCCTGCTGGCCCACCAGAGGAGCCAGCGGCGACACACTGGGTTAGTTGCGGAACGCGTCCGGGTATGTGGTCAAATCCACGCCCCAGAGTACTGGCAACATGAAGTAGACCGCCGCGGCAATCAGGAACATGGAAATGATGTTCAGCCAGAAGCCGTTGCGCACCATCTCCATGATGGTGATCTTGCCCGTGGCAAAGATGATCGCGTTGGGCGGCGTGCCCACCGGCAGCATGAAGGCACAGTTGGCCGCCATGGCCGCAGGCACCATCAACACGAAGGGATGGATGTTCAACGCCAGCGCCAGCGACGCGAGTACCGGCAGAATCATCGTGGCCGTGGCCGTGTTCGAGGTGATTTCCGTGAGGAACAGCACCATGCCCGTGGCCAGCAGAATCACCAGCATGAAATTGACGCCTTCCAGAACGCTCATCTGACCGCCAATCCAGGACGCCAGGCCCGAAGAGCCGAAGCCCGCCGCGATGGCCAAACCGCCCCCGAACAGCAGCAGAATGCCCCAAGGCACGTCTTTGGCCACGCTCCAGTCCAGCAGGCAGCCGCCTTTGGAGGGCGAAGGAATCAGGAACAGCGCAATGGCCGCGGCAATCGCGATCATCGTGTCGTTGATGCCAGGGATGTTGATGATCTGCCCCTGCCACAGGAACGAGCGGGTGATCCAGAAGAATGCCGCGAACAGGAAAACACCCAGCACGGCTTTCTCTTCGAAAGATATCTTGCCCAGCGCCTCTTTTTCCTTGCGAATCAGCGCACGGCCACCCGGCAGCTTGGCCAGCTTGATGGGATAGATGAAGCGCGTCAGCATGACCCAGCCGATGAACAGCAGGATCACCACCACGGGGAAGGCAAACATCAGCCAGCCCGCAAAGGAAATTTCGACGCCAAACAGCTCGCTGACGATAGCGGCCAGAATGATGTTGGGCGGCGTGCCGATCAAGGTGCCCAGACCGCCGATGGTGCCACCGTAACCCACACCAAAAATCAACGACTTGCTGAACTTGTCGATTTCGGCACTGTGGTCTTCCGAGCTCTTTTTCAGCTCTTCCGTTACCTGGAAGACAATGGCGGTACCAATCGGCAGCATCATCATGACCGCTGCGGTATTGGATACCCACATGGACAAGAAGCCGGTGGCCGCCATGAAGCCAAAGACGATGCTATTGATGCTGGTGCCTAAAATGGAAATGATCGACAGCGCAATGCGCTTGTGCAGATCCCATTTTTCCATGGCCAGAGCGATCATGAAGCCGCCAAGGAACAGGAAGATGATCGGGTTACCGTAGGCCGCCGTCACCGTATTGCCATCCAGGGCGCCGGTAATCGGCAGCAGGATGATGGGCAGTAACGAGGTGACCGGGATCGGAATCGCTTCGGTGATCCACCAGACGGCAACCCACAGCGTGGTAGCCAGCACCATGCGCCCTTCGAAGCTCAGGTCGGCCGGATGGAAAAACAGCAAAACAAAGGCAAAGAGAGCTGGCCCGAGTACCAGGCCAATTTTTTGCGCCGTGTTGAAGGCAGGCGGACGCGGAGGCTGATTGCCTGGCTGTGCGTCAGAGGAACCACCTCGCCCAGCGCTGCCCGTGCCAGAAGTGGGCAGCGCACACATGAGGAGGTTTTTTGCTTGGTCGTGGGAATGCCAAAGGGAGTCCCAGAGCGTCATCGTGGCAGTTCTGCGCATTATGAAGTACCGCTCGCAGTCAGGGTGAACGAATGGGCGCCGTACGGGCCAACCCAAGGACAAATGTGCCAGCGCGTCTGGCTTTTTTGAGGTGCCCTTTATTCACTGCCATAAGCCATTAGTCCAGTAAATTGACGACAATTACAACCAAAGTCTAAACACTTTGGTCGTAATTATTAGCATTGGCTAAGATTAGGCGACGGCAAGGCCTATGCCGACATGGCGACCTTGAGCGCCGCACAGCACGCTGAATCTTCCAGTGCCGCTAATCAAGCGATGAAAGCGACGTCATCCGTTTCTGTCGCCGTGGCTTGATGCACTGACTACCCAGTTTCCTACAAGGCTTACTTCGGCTTGCGCTCCCTGAGCGCAAGCCGTTTTTTTTAGTCCAGATGCTCCAACGTGACCACGATATCCTGGCGCGAAACGTCGATGTTCCAGAAGGTATAGCTATCGTCATCCTCATCGACCAGGCGAATATCGAAGTAAGGGCTGCGATAGCCCGTCAACGTCACCCGCTGGGTATCACCATTCATCAGCACATCGCTCCCAAGCACGTCCTCTTCCCAACTGGAAGACGACGCCGGGCTCACGTACATGTAATAGATGGTGTATCCGGTACGATTGGTGATATCCACATAGTAGTCGCCTGCCATCACGAACGACGAGCCACACAGCAGCAGTAAAGAGCAGAGCCACACTTTGATACGCATGGGTAGATCCCTAGTGTTTTTTAGAGGAAACCACGGTAGCGCACCAGGCCTGCTGACGCCGAGCCCAGACGCTAGGCTTTGTACGAAAAGTCGGCGAGCGATGGCCAGACAAGGCAAAAATCGGCGAAAAGACGGAGTTTACAAGGTGTAAATGAGTACTTTGATCGGACTCGCGCACGAGCCGATTTTTAACGCCGTATGGGCGAGCGTAGGCAGTTTTCGCGCAAAGCCTAATAGCAGTATATCTCCGGCCCGCCATTTTCGAGATAGCCTTAGGCGCTTTTTTGCTGGTCCCCCACGGCCTCTTCGTAGCTGATAGAATACCGCCCCTTTCAGGCACGGGTTGGCGGCTTGCCAGCTCGCGGCTCCACCGACTACTGCACCCACTACCTGAGAGTTGCGTCATGATAGCTACCGCCACTGCCCTCTTCCGACCACTGTTACAATGGGGGCTCGTACCCCAGATCGTGATGGGGATCATTGCGGGGGTGCTGCTGGCGCTGCTCGCCCCTACGGTCGCCAGCGATATTGCCCTGCTGGGCCAACTGTTCATTGCCGCCCTGCAGGCCGTCGCCCCCATTCTGGTGTTCGTGCTGGTCGCTGCGGCTATCTCGGCCCATCGTCAGGGCCAGCCCACGCATATTCGCCCGGTGCTGCTTTTGTACCTGTGTGGCACGCTGATCGCGGCGCTGATTGCAGTGGCCGCCAGCTTCCTGCTACCAACCGAACTGACGCTGGATGCCGGCCAGGTAGACGGCAACCCACCCAGCGACATTTTCAGCGTACTGCGTGATTTGCTGCTGAACGCGATTACCAACCCGGTCAGCGCGCTGATGGAAGGCAACTTCATCGCCATTCTGGCCTGGGCCATTGCGCTGGGTCTGGCGCTGCGCCAGGCGGCCGATACCACGCGCCAGGCGCTGCAAGACCTCTCCAACGCCATTACCCGCATCGTGACGCTGGTGATTCGTCTGGCCCCCATTGGCATTTTTGGCCTGGTGGCGGGTACGTTGGCTGAATCCGGTATGCAAGCGCTGCTCAACTATGCCCAATTGCTGGGGGTCATCGTGGGCTGCATGCTGTTCGTCGCCCTGGTGAGCAACCCCTTGCTGGTCTATCTGGTCACTCGCCAGAATCCTTACCCGCTGGTGTTCACCTGCCTGCGCGGCAGTGCCATCACCGCCTTCTTTACGCGCAGCTCGGCGGCCAATATCCCGGTGAACCTGGAACTGTGCCGCCGCCTCAAGCTGGATGCCGATACCTACTCCATCTCCATTCCGCTGGGCGCCACCATCAACATGTGCGGCGCCGCCATCACCATTACCGTCATTACCCTGGCCATCACCCATACGCTGGGTATTGCCGTGGACTTCCCCACTGCCCTGCTGCTGTGTGTGGTGTCGGCCCTGGCAGCCTGCGGTGTGTCTGGCGTGGCCGGTGGATCGTTGATGCTGATTCCCATGGCGGCAAGCCTGTTCGGCATTCCTACCGAAGTCGCCATGCAGGCCGTCGCCATTGGCTTTGTGATTAGCGTGGTGCAAGACTCTACCGAAACGGCGCTCAACTCCTCCACCGATGTGCTGTTTACCGCCGCCGCCTGTCGAGCGCGTAAGCCTGATTAACGCTCCTTTGTGGCTCGTCGATTGACAGATCGCTGTTCCTTATATAGAACGTTCTATAAAAGGAACAGCAAGGACGTCCATGGACGCGCACTCTCTTGTTACGCTAGGCCAACACCTCCAAGCCCTTCGTAAAGCGCAGGATTTATCGCTCTCGCAACTTGCCAACGCGGCGGGCATCGCGAAATCCAACCTATGCCGCTTAGAGCAAGGCAATGGCAACCCGACGCTCGACACGATCTGGCGGCTGGCCGTCCAACTCAACGTTCCGTTTGGCACCCTAGTTGCACCGATTAGCGTGCCGCTCGGCGAGGATGGCGTGCAGGTACAGTTGATCGACCAAGGTAAAGACGCACCACAGGTAGATGCCTACTGGATGCGCTGTGCGCCCCACACCCTGCGCCACGCCGAGGCCCACACACCGGGCACCCAAGAGAGGCTGACGCTGATCAGCGGCTATTTGGAAGCCGGACCAGAAGGCACAACGCTCTCGCTCGCTCCCGGCGATAGCGTCACTTTCCCCGCCGATCAGCCACACCTTTACCGCACTCAGGCGGCAGAAGCCACTCTGCTGCTCACCATCACCTACGGGCTAGAGGGCACCCGCTCATGAGCCAGCCAGCCGATCACACCGTTAACGCCCAACACTCATCACTGCGCTCTGCCTTACAGGGTGTGCGTGAAGCCATTCCGCTACTAGGCGGCTATATTCCGGTCGCGCTCTCGTTTGGTTTGGTCGCGACGCAGGCCGGCTTCACCACCTGGGAAGCGGCCGCCATTTCAGCGCTGATTTATGCGGGTGCCTCGCAGTTTCTGTTTGTGGGCATGATTGCCGCAGGTGCGCCGCTCTGGCTGGTGGTGGCCATGACGCTACTCATCAACGTGCGCCACGTGGTGTACGGCCCCAACTTGGCCGCGCTGCTACCCCGTAGCCGCCACTGGCCTTGGTTGATGCACGGCCTGACCGACCAAGTCTTTGCTTTGGCGCTCACACGGCTACCCCAGCTACCAGAAGTCAAGCGGTTCAGTTGGTTCGTGGGTGCCTCGCTGCTGGCGTGGTCGGTGTGGATCATCGGTACCATCGTCGGCGCGTCCGGCGGCGAGGCGGTTACCGCCCGCTGGCCGCTGCTGGGGGAGATCATGCCCTTCGCCCTTCCAGCCCTATTTCTTACCATGGTGGCACCGCGCTTTACCGACAAGCGCTGGGCCGCCGCCATGCTGTGTACCATCCTTACTGCGCTGGCCTTGAACTTGGCCGGGTGGAGCAATGTCGCAATTCCGCTGGCCGCCGCCTGCGGCGCGCTGTGCTTTTATGCGGTCACGTTCCAACCACGGAGGAGCCGCCCATGAGCAGCGCCATGTGGATCGCCGTCATTATCTGCGCACTCGGTACGCTGCTGATGCGAGTGGTGCCCTTTTTATGGATGCAGCGCCGTCTTGGTAGCGCAGCGGGCATGAATGCCATGCCCCAATGGCTGGTGATTCTGGGCCCCATGATGATTGCCGCCGTGTTGGGCGTCTCGCTGGTGCCCGTCAACCCCAGCCCTGTTTCTTGGTTGGCCACCGCGATTGGCCTGAGCGTTACGCTGCTGGTATGGCGGCGCCTGCGCTCCCTGGGCTGGCCAGTGGCGGCGGGGGTGGCGGTGTTTGGGATGGTGGAAGTAGGATTCGCCTTCCTTTGATAATGCGTTTTGCCTCGTTTCAGGACTCCAGGGCAAGCATGGTCACGGCCAACTTTTCCTCTCTGGGCGGCGGGCGCCGTTTATGTGCAGCGTGGTCGCTGCTGCTGACGGCTTGCCTGACCGCCCTTACCGTCTCTGCCAAACCACCCGAGCCACAGATCGTTACGCTTTACCAGGGCGCAACCGACAGTGCCGTCGCACTGGGCATTACTCCCATCGGCGTCGTGGATGCCTGGCTGAGGCCCGATGTCATCGGGACGCGGTGTCGGTCAGGAGTCGGCGTCGATGTCCAGGGTCAACTGCCTGGGGCGCTCGCCGTTCTTCAGCGAGGTCAGGCGCCATCGTCGATATCAACTGTCAAGTATTACTTGACAGTTGATATCCAGCCTCCTGCAGCTTACGCGTGTGCTTTTTGCCCGACCACGTCCATCAACTTGGCGTAGTCGGTCACCACATCGTATTTCACCTTGTCCTCGGTCACCTGCTGGCTGATCTCGTCGAAGAACTTGCGGGCGCAATCGATCTTCTTCTGCTCGATCTCGCGCAGCTTCATGGATGACATAGTGCCTTTGGTTTCAGCAACGAAGTAGATGTGCTTCACACTGCCGGCGCGGAAAGAGATGGCCCAGTCCGGGTTGTAGTCACCCACCGGCGTTGGGATCAGGAAGCCCCTTGGCAGCTTGGCATAAACCACCACCTCGCTGCTGGTATCAAGTTCTGCGACGAAGCGCCGTTCGATCTCAGAATCGGTGATGGCGTAGTCGTAGACGTGATTTTTGAGCTTTTGCGTGGCCCGGGAGAAGTCTTGTCCGGTTTGGTTGGCGGTGAAGATATCCACATCGTAACGCTCGTCCACTTCATCGTAGGCCAAACGCTCGATGACCATCGCGGCCTTCTGTTCGGTGATCAACCGGGATGCCTCGGCGATGAAGTGTTCAGGGTTTTGCCGGAACTGCTGGAATACAGCGGGTTGTATACCTTGCAGTATCCTGGCTGCTGTCTGGCGGGTCAGCTGGGCGTTTTCGGCTACCTTGCCGAGCAGGTCATAGCGGACCCGCGAGTGGATTGAGTCGCCGTATTCCGTCGCGGTTTCCTCGACCTTGAAGCCATCGCCCTGCTTCAGTTGCTCATCTGTCAGACCATCATGCTGGATGCCCTTTTGCACGGTGTATTGAAGCGGGGTGACACGCAGGTTCTTGTCCAGGGCTGCGATGCACTTGCGGACCAGCTCATCCGAGTCGAAGTCGACACGGTACACCGCTTTGCGATTGATCCTTTGCCACAACGCCTGGAACTCCTTTTTGTCGAAGTTGGCGTTTAGGGGGTTGGTTTTCGGCTTGCGGCCATCCTCGATTTTAGGCAGCTGGGCATCGCTGAATACGCTATCGATCAGCTCAAATACTTGATCGGCATAGGGTTTCAGCTCATCCGGCAAATCAGCCAAAGTGCCTTGCTCTTTTGCCTCGTGGTAAGTTGGCGCTATTTGGTCGGTTTCATCGGTGTAGTCATTTTTCACCAGGTAGCGGTATATCTGCTTGGCCATGGCGGCGGTCACGTCCACCGGGCCTTGCTCGGTGGTCAGCTGCTTGCCGGTGAAGTAGGTTTCGGTTGCCTGGCGCGGCCGTGCACTCAGAGTGTCGCTGATCTCTTGCTGTAAACCGGCGACAAAATCCTTGTAGCTCTCACTGGCAATCACGGTCAGTACGTTAATGGTGTGAACCACGGCGGGGTTATCCATACGGTCGCCGTGCTGGTCCACCGCCAAGCGTAACCCGCGCCCGACTTCCTGGCGTCGTGAGATGGCGTTGTCGCTGTGTTTGAGCATGCACATGACAAAGACGTTGGGATTGTCCCAGCCCTCGCGCAGGGCCGAGTGGGAGAAGATAAATCTGACCTTTCGTTTAGCTCTGGTTTCTGCATCATCTGCTCCTGTATGGAGCGCCAAAAGGCTCTCTTTGTCCTTCAGAATCAGGTCATAAGCATCCACATCGTCAGAATCAACCGATCGCGCTCCAACTTTAGGGTCTTTCAGACGATTGGTCTTCTTATCGATGGAGAAATAACCGTTGTGTGTGGCTGCTGGGTTGATATCGTCAAGGTACTGCCGGTAGGCTTCATTATCGATTGCCAGCTCAGACAGATATTCGTCCTTCAGCTGCTCATATTCTTCTTCGAAAATTCGTGCATACTCGCCTCGCTCATCAGGCTTATCATAGTCGCGGTACTTGGCTACCTCGTCGATAAAAAACAGCGACAGCACCTTGATGCCCTGGGCAAACAACTGTTTTTCCCGATCCAGATGGGCCTTGATGGTTTCACGAATCTGAATACGTCGGATATCTCGCTCGGACACATCGCCGCTGGCTTCACCGGCCTTCAATACCAGGCCATTGGTGAACTCCACAGTGTCGGTGGTGGCGTCGATCTGACTGATGGTGAAGCCGTCACGATATTGATCCAGCTCGCCGGACTCGGCAAACAGATCATTGCGAAACTGCAAGCGGCGTAGCTGACGCTTGATCTCACCGGACTTGAGTTTCACCTCCAGCTCGATACGGGCAACTGGCGCCTGCCTGGATATATCGATGCCTTCCAGATACAGATAAGCATTGGTGCCAGCCAGCCCCCGCGTCTGGATGCCACGCACGGCGATCTTCTTGACCAGCTTCTGGTTGTAGGCATCCAGCGCATCCAGGCGGTGAATACGGTTGTGCTGGGTCCTGTGAGTGGCCGAATAGCGCAGGATCATCAGCGGCTTGAACTGGGGCAAAGCTTCCATGGTGGCTTTGCCTTCCATCTTCTGCGGTTCATCCAGAATCAGGATGGGGCGGTTGGCGGCGATCACATCGATGGGCTTGCGAGATTGAAAGTCATCCAGCTCGTCGTAGATACGCCGGTTGTCTGCGCCTCGGGCGTTGAACGCCTGGATGTTCATCACCATCACATTGATACCGGCATCCGACGAGAAGCTTTCCAATTCATGCAGTCGCTTGGAGTTGTAGATGAAGAATCGCGCCTTCTTGCCATAGCTCTCGGTGAAGTGCTCAGCCGTGATCTGCAGGGATTTGTAAACCCCTTCGCGGATGGCAATGGACGGCACCATGATGATGAACTTGCTCCAGCCATAGCGCTTGTTCATCTCAAAGATCGTCTTGATGTAGCAGTAGGTCTTACCGGTGCCGGTCTCCATCTCTACGTCGAGGTGGATGCGCGTAGCCGCCAGAGCGTCCTTTTTATAAGCCGCCTTGACGGGCACCCGATTGCCCTTGTTGTCGTAGGTCGTGAACTCGGTCAGCGACGTTGCAACTGGCAGGTTTTGGCGTCGTTGGACCGTCTGGATGTTTTCCAACACCTGTGCTTCGCTTAGGGCAATGTCGGCATTCCTGAAGCCATCCTCGTCAAAGGCGCTGGATTGCGCGCGCTGACCCGGATCGATCCGGTAGGTCAAACCGTCGAGCAGGGGCTGACCGGCAAAGCAGTCGACCACGGACTCCACGGCGTGGGTCTGGTAGGCCTGGGTTTTAAACTTCAGCTTCATGGCATTCTCTTTCTGCATTCTTTCTGCAAGGCTTTCTGCACGCCGTCGCGCAGAAAGCATCTGATCTTCTATAACAAGCTCATGGCATCAATTGCAGCAACTCACAAGTTTTCCCTGTGAGTTGCTAATGGACCAATCGCTAAGCAATCACTACCGTCACAGGGAGCGCACTTCAGTGCTGGGCGACAATTGGCGGAAGATCTGCTCGACGTTGATTTTTACTGCATCAGAGACAAAGCCATTGTCGCGGAACACCACGCGCAGAGGTTCATGCTTGGCCAATTCCTTGACCAGCTCTTCGGTAATACCAGTATCGAAGCAGGCGACCAGAGCGTTGTCATCGACGAAGAACACGGTTTTGTCTTGCAGGGTTTCGCGGCGAATCGGCAGCGTCAGATCCACACCCCAGTCCACCAGCACCTGGAACAGCAGATCTTCCGGCGTTCGGTCCGGTTTGACGTTGTCCACCGCTTCCAACAGGTCACCTTGAGACAGTTGATCGGGGCGGTAGTAGATGTCCTTCATATTTGAGGTGTCTAACCGAAGAACACGAAATCCGGGGGATTTGCCTCCATCCTTTTGTAGTTCACTAATTACATTCACTAAGCGCACACGACCCATGTCAAAGATGGTTTTCATCCCAGGCTCAGGGGTACGCAGCGGCTCCGCTATCTGCACGCTAATAAATCGTCTGTTTCCGCTATCAATACGGTTTTGTTCAAGCACTGCATGTGCAGTTGGGGCGCTGCCACTGAAAAAATCCATGATTATTGCGTGCTCATCAGGCTTGGTTGCCAGCTGCACGATTCTTTGCAGCAACGCCACAGGCTTAACCGAATTGAGTACGTTTTCAGTATTTTCAAAAGGCACATATTTGAGCAGGGTTTTCTTGGCATCCTGAGTGTGGCCGACATCTGCATAGAACCATAGAGTCTGAGGCGTGCGGCCGGATGAAACTTCTGATAGGAATTTTTTTACCGCCGGTGAGTTGTTGCCTTCCTTTCCCCACCATATACGGTTATCAGCATCTAGCTCCGAAAACTTTTCCTTGCTAATGCGCCAGTATGTTCCTGTGGGTGGTCCGTCTATTTTTCGACCAGATGGCGAGACAATGGGGTAGATTCCAGCGTCGTAAGGGTTACGAGCAGTCATGTTCTCAGCTTTCCAAGGCCCCCTTGGATCATTGTCAGGGTTTTTATATCTGGCCTCCATTTCTTCAGTTCTTGGAAGCGCATTGGGGGTCCAGTTCTCTTTATTCTTTGCAAAAACCAGAATAAAGTCATGGTCCTCAGAAAACCATTTGGCAGAATTTTTAGGTGCATATACTTTCTGCCAGATAATCGTAGCAACGAAATTTGATTCCCCAAAAACTTCATTGCCCAGCTTGCGCAGGTTATCGACCTCATTATCATCAATTGAGATAAAAACGACACCGTCGTCGGCCAACAGGTTTTTGGCCAGTCGCAACCTCGGGTAAAGCATGGAAAGCCAGTCTGAGTGGAAGCGGCCATTCGCTTCTGTATTAGCTAATAAGCGACTGCCCTCTGAACTCCGCTGCCCAGAAGCATCAAAGTATTCTTCAGTTGTTTTTGAGTAATCATCGTCATAGATGAAATCTCTGCCGGTATTATAGGGTGGGTCAATGTAAATCAGTTTTACCTGGCCGAGGAAAGACTCTTGGAGCGCCTTCAGTGCTTCAAGGTTATCGCCTTCAATCAGTAGGTTATCTGCGTTATCAAAGTCAATGCTCTCATCCCATACAGGACGCAGGGTCTTCAAACAAGGCTTATTGGCTGAAACCAATGCCTCCCGCTTCCCTGGCCAATCCAACCGATACCGCTCCTGTGGTCCCTCGACAATCGAGTCACTCAGTTCCTGCCGTAATTGATCGAAATCCACCGCCAGGCGTATTTTCCCCGTCGTCTCATCCCTAGCTTCGGTCACACAGCCCGGGAACAACTCCCGGATCTTGGCGATATTCTCCTGACTCAGATCCGGGCTGTGCATTTTCAGTTTTTCCATCATCTTTCTCTCAATGACTCTGTGTGGCAGCCTGCTGTTGTATCAGCCGCTGCAGCTCCTGTTTGGCATCGCGCAGCTCGGCATTGATGGCTACGCGCTTGTTGAATTGTTTCTCGCGGCCCAGCCGCGTTTTGATCCGTTCGACTTGTTTCTGCTGGCTGGCGATGGCCTCGGCAAGCTCAATACGCTGTTCCAGTGTCAACCGCCCGGTTTGCAGTCCTTGCGCGCCCACCATATAGGGCGCTGCTGTGACATCGCTAAGGTGTGGTGTTTTTTCATCCCTCAGCCCTCCGCCTTCATCCTTCCCAAAAATCAGGGGGCTGAGTAATTGCTCATAAAGCCCGGCCATATCCAGTGCCACCGGAAGCTGCTGGCGTGGCGAGGTCTCTGGCTGCCAGTCCGTTTCGAAGTAGCTTCCCATGACCCAGCGGCTACTGTCCGCGGCACTTTTTGGGTTCTGCGCGGGTCGCTTATAAGCTGCAACCAGTTTTATACGTCCACCCTGTACCAGCTCAAAGATCAGCGAAAATGGAATGGCACGGTCGATGGCCTTGAGTACGTCCTGGTCCAGACTAGCCCCCTTGAGGTTGAGGCGAAACACCTGGATTTCTGCCACTGCAGGCGTGGCTGGCAGATTGACCGTTTCCGGGGCCAGTTTGTAGGCCCAGTTGATCTGCTCTACCTGCAGGACAAAGCGTTCCTTGAGGGCGGCACTGACGGCAGCATGCTCGTATATCTTGCTCTTGGGCACCACCCGGCCAAAGGCCGCCTGTTTCGGCCAGGCGAATAATAAGGCTGAGGGCTGAGGGATGAAGGATGATGTCATCCAGTCCTCCGCTGTTTGGTTTTTTTGGCGCAGGTGACAAGTATGGCCGTGAGCTCGTTGGCTTCGGCCATAAGATCGCTGAGTCTCTCTTTGGAAACGATACTGCTTTCCACCAGCAGTTCCAGCCAATAGGTGGTTTCTTCGAGTTCCTGCAAACCGCCTTCTATCTTGCTGATAAACTCGGCATCCGAGCGCGCACGACAGGCTTCTCGGTAATGTGCACCGACAGACGTACCCGAACGCAACACCTGCTTCCCCATCACCTGCGCTTCAGTTGTCTTGGGCAAGGCTCCATACAATCGCACTACCCGCAACGCAAATGCCTTGGTCCGCTCCCGCAAGTCGCTCACCGGTTTTTCATCCCTCATCCTTCAGCCCTCTCCTTCATCCTTCATCCTTCATCCTTCATAATTACCAAAAACGCAATCAGCTCAAAATCACCCAGTCCCTGTATCGTGGTGGTCAGTGCAGTGGTCCGGCCGCCGCCAAACAGGCTGTCGATGTCCTTTTCTTCCTTCACCTCAATCATGCTGCGAATGGCCTGGCTGAGCAGGTCGGAGTAGGGCTGCATATTGCGCCCGTCCTGGGTCCGCTCATTGAACAGCTGGCACAGGGCGCGGATGGGTTCATCCTCGCCCTTGCAACTACTGCGGATCAGGTCGAGCAAGCGCTTGACCTCGGTATGGTCGGCAATGACTTCACCATCAGTGCCGATATACACCAGGTAATAGGGGTGCAGACGGTTCTGCTGGTTGACGTTGACGCTGTCGTGGATGTTTTTCAGGGCGAAAATAACGCCAGGCAGTAGGCCAACGCCCGGTTGCGCCGGAACGATGGCGTGCATGCCGAAGGGCACGTTATCCAGCTCGCCGTTGGCTTTCACATAGTTCAGCAGGTCCATACGGAAGTCGTTCAGACCCAGGTCGGTAATCGAGATGCCGGCCTTGACGTCTTCCAGCTCAATGACTTCATCCTGCAGACGTTTGAGCTGCTCCTTGCGGTAGGCAATGTCACTGGACTTGGCGGTGAGCACGTTGTCATCACCGGTGGCAGTGACATCGGCGATTACCATGCGGTTTTCTACCCGCTCCTTGAGGTTGATGTATTCATCCAGGCTGATGTCCGGCCAGTAGTTGACCAGCTGGATCTGCTGGTTGGGCGATCCGATACGGTCGATACGTCCGAAACGCTGGATGATGCGCACGGGGTTCCAGTGAATGTCGTAGTTGATCAGGTAGTCGCAGTCCTGCAGGTTCTGGCCCTCGGAGATACAGTCGGTGCCAATCAGGATATCCAGCTCGCTGGGCTCATCCGGTAACGCTATCGCCTTTTCCTTGGAGCGGGGCGAGAACAGGGTCAGCAGACTCTGAAAGTCATAGCCTTTGCGCAGCGTCGACTTGGGTGCATCAGAGCCAGTCACCTTGCCGACATGCAACCCACGCTTCAATGCCATCGGGGCAAGGTTGTCATACAAGTAATTGGCCGTATCGGCAAAAGCAGTGAAGATAAGGACCTTGCGGTTGCCGGGGTTCAGCGGCTGGTCGATCTTGTTGTTGATCAGTTTGAGCAGGTGTTGCAGCTTGCTGTCATCCGCTGGAGCCACCTGGCGCATGGACTCCAACAGGTTGTCGATCAAGGCCAGGTCGGCTGCCAGGTCGTGACGCCAGGAAGGCAGGTCCATATCCGCCAGGCTGATCTGGACTTTTTTGCCTACGGTAAATTCATCCAGACCCGAGAAACTCTCATCGTCGCCGTCAAAGGCGTCGATATCGTCCAGATAGTCACCCACTTGAGCGGCGTTCCCGCTCGACTCGAAGGCGTCGATTGCTTCCAGCGTGCGAGTAATGTTGCCGCTGAGCGACGCCAGTGTCAGGCGGAAAGCGGCCACGGAGCTTTCCAGACGTTTGAGCAGGTTGGTGGTCATCAGGGCCTGCAGGCTGCGCTCACGGTCGGCCTGGCGCAGCTTGCCTTTGCCACCTTCTACCTGGGTATCGTACAGCTCTTCGTACTTGCGCAACCGGCTGGGCAGGATGTAACTGATGGGGGCGTAGACCGAGAGCTTAAGCACCGATAACTGGCTGAATATCTCGTTGAGGTCGGCCACATCCTGACGTTCAGTAATCGGGCAATGGAACGACAGCGGCTTGCGGCGCTCGGGGAAGTGACCAATGTCGGTGGTGTCGTAAAAGGTCTGGATATGCTTACGCGAGCGGGCAATGGTGACAGAGTCCAGCAGCTCGAAGAAGTCGAAGTCCAGGGCTTTGAGGATGGACGCCGCTGTGCGCTGTTCCGGGGGCAAGTCCGACCAGGCGTTGAAGGCCTTCTGTGCCCGGCGGAAAATCTCTTCTACGCTGGTGTTGGTTTTCAGATGCTTGCCCAGGGCATCAGACTCACCCTCATACGCCAGGGCCAACTGGTTGCGTAGATCGATAAAGCGGTTATTGACCGGTGTGGCAGACAGCATCAGCACCTTGGTTTTCACCCCGGCGCGGATAACCTTGTTCATCAGCTTCTGGTAACGGGTTTCACGGTCCTTGTAGGCATCGTTGTTGCGGAAGTTGTGGGACTCGTCGATTACCACCAGGTCATAGTTGCCCCAATTGACCCGGTTCAAGGGCATGCCAAAGGACTCGCCCGAGGTGCGGGACAGATCCGTGTGGCAGAGCACGTCGTAGTTAAAGCGGTCTTTGGCGAAAATATTGGTGGTCAGGTTGCTATTGTAGTTGCGCCAATTGTCCGCCAGCTTCTTCGGGCAGAGCACCAGGACTGACTTGTTGCGCAATTCGTAATACTTGACCACGGCCAGGGCAGTGAAAGTTTTGCCGAGGCCTACGCTATCGGCCAGGATGCAGCCGTTATAAGTTTCCAGCTTGTTGATGATTCCGGTAGCGGCGTCCTTCTGGTAGTTGAACAGCTTGTTCCACACCAGCGTATCGCGATAGCCAGTGAGGTCATTCGGCAGCACGTCTTCGTCAACATCTTCCAAAAAGTCCCGGAAGATGTTGTAGAGCATGATGAAGTAGATGCGCTCGGGGGAGTTCTCCTGGTAGACCGATTCGATGTGGTCGCAAATTGCAGCGGTAACGTCCTCTACCTTCTCAGGATCGTTCCAGATCTGGTCGAACAGTTGCAGGTACATCTGCGCATGGGCTGGCTCGTCCATGCGATTGACGAAGTTCGAGACCGCATTGCCTTGCTGGTAACCCAGGTCGACGGCAGTGAAGCCGTTGACCGGCATATAGGCAGTCGCCTGGTCACGGTTGGCAACATGCACAAAGGGCTGCATGGGGGCCTTGGTCTTGTTAGACCGGAACCTGGCCTTTTGGCGTATCCATTGCGCGCATTCGCGTGCGACCGCCCGCTGAGTTAGCTTGTTGCGAAGCTGAATCTCAAATTCGGTGCCATATAGCCCACTTTCGCGCTGGGACTTCGGGATGAAGAACTCCCGGCGCTCTTTTTTCAAGCGGTCCGTGACTTCGTTGGGTACGAAGGTAGGGGCGGTGAAGATGAACTGCAGGCTCTCCACCCCAGTCAGCTCTTTTTTCAGCGCTTCGAAGGCATAGATGGAGAAGCAGGAGGCGGCGATCTTCAGCCTGGCACCTGGGGTGACGGTCGCTTTGAGGTCGTCGCCCAAGAGACGGTTGATGTTGTCGATCATTTCCACTGTCTTCACCGTATGGGTCGATTTCGAGACATCGGCGACTATTCGTCACGCCCACTAACGCACTAAATATTCATTTCCGTTAGACAGTAATAAAAATGAGAGAAGATATAAATAGAAGGGAGCCAAAACATGGCAAAAGGAGCCAGAAATCAATAAATCACTATCGAGGAAAAGCAAAACCTTTAGAAATGGTGGGCCCAGTAGGACTTGAACCTACGACCAAGGGATTATGAGTTTGCCGCCAAAGCTCTATGCCTAGAAAAATCAAGCGTAGGCGAACGTAATCCAAACAAGCACAAAGCACTTGTGCGTCAGTAGTTTAGCGCAGTTTGGAGAAATAGGACAGATCTAATGAATGTACCCCTACTGTACCGTCCGGTTGTCCCTCTCACGATAGCTTGCCAGCCGCTTATGGACAGTCTACCATCGATGTAGTAACATACCTACACAGGTGATTCATGTAGGAGGTGTTGCTATGACCATCACGACCCTATCCAGTCGAGAGCTTAACCAAGACGTTACCCGCGCAAAGAAGGCAACCAAGAGCGGTCCCGTATTCATCACGGATCGCGGCAAGCCTGCTCATGTGCTGTTGAGCATTGAGGAATACCAGCGGCTTACAAGGCAACGTCGCAACATTGCTGACTCTCTGGGCATGCCAGACGTTGCGGACATCGAGTTTGAACCGCCGCGTGTGACCATCGGCACCCAGCCGGCTGATTTATCATGATGTTCGTTCTCGACACCAACGTAGTGTCCGAACTGCGAAAGGTTCGAGCAGGCAAAGCTGATCCAAACGTTTCGGCATGGACTGAAAGCGTTGATGCCGCCGAGCTTTTTGTGTCCGCCATCACCATCATGGAGCTGGAGCTGGGCGTGTTGTCGATTGAGCGCAAGGACGCCACGCAAGGGGCCGTGCTGCGCTCGTGGCTAGAGCAACACGTACTGCCGGAGTTCTCAGGGCGAACATTGCCAGTTGATACAGCCGTGGCACAACGCTGCGCCCGGCTGCACGTCCCCGACAAGCGGGGCGAGCGTGACGCGCTCATCGCGGCAACGGCCCTTGTACATGGTATGACGGTAGTCACTCGCAATGTGGCCGATTTCGAGCCTACAGGAGTAACCATCCTCAATCCGTGGGAGGCGCTGCAATGAAAGAGCGAATACATGACGATGCTATTGTCCAGCCGGACGAGCGCATCAAGCTTGGTTCATTGTTGCAGTCAATTGCCCGCGAAGCGGGAGGGCTGACCGACGCTGAAGCGGAGTATTTTGACCAGCTCCGCGACGAGACGCCGGCCGAGCCGATGAGATTCGAATGTCAGTGGGAGGCCTAGACGTGTCGAGCAAGTTCCTTCCATCGGTTGATCACCCAACCAAAGTATCAACGGCGATGTGCGCCACTATCTTCGAAGAGCTGGATTCCGCTTTGGCGCTCATGCACTCAGTTCGCGGTGAGCTCAACCCATTGCAGCGCCAATTGATTGGCCGCTTCATCGCAGCATGTAAGGTTTTCGGGCGCGACATGCTGGCGGCTGACGGGAACCACGATGCACTGCATGAGATGTTTGGCTTCCCGGCTGCCTGCCAGTCCGGCAACCTAGCCGATACTCAAGCGACAGGCTACGCATTAATCGACGACGTTTGTGCCGGAGTTTGCGCGGACTTGGAACGGGTAGGCACGGATGTTCAAGGCGAGCTGCTCGAAGGGGTGGTCGACGTGATGTCGAATATCCGAGTCTCACAAGGGGCGGAATCGCCGGAAAGTGAGGCACTCGATGCGATGGCCACGTCCGTGCGCCACTTGGCGCACCAGGTTGCCGCACTCTTCGAAGCACAGCCGTATGCACTACGTCGTCACCAGTTCGCCTACCAAGCTAGTCTTGAGACAACGGATGGCGATCCCGACGCCATCAGTGTGAGCGTCGAAAAATTCATGCAGAGCGTAAAGCCGCCAGTGAAAGGCCCCACCCTATACGAACGTTTGAGGCCCTACGTCCCACAGCTCCTACAGCTCCGCGAACAGGGGTACACCTATGCACAGTGCGCGCAGTTTTTGCGCGAGAACGGCATCAGTACTTACCCTGGCGCGGTCAGCAATGTTCTTTTCGAAGCTCGGAGTAAGGCGCAGCGATGAGATATGCTCGGGAGAGCTACGTAGAATGTGCTGCTGTCGGCGAAATGAGCTAGAGGCTCGTGGTGAATGCGGATATGGGTGGCGATGTTGTGAAGAAGCAAGTCGCGCTGCCTGGTCAGGGCAAGCGTGGTGGGGTTAGAAACATCGTCGCTACGAAAATGGTAGGGCGCTGGTTCTTCCTCTAAGGCTTCAGCAAGAACGAGCGATCCAACATCGACAAGGAGGAACTGAAGGTACTCCAGGAAGTGGCAAAGGATCTGCTTGGCTTTGATGACCGGCAGCTGGCCATTGCGCTGGCTGCCGGTGAATAGGTATGGAGAAATTAGCAGAAGATCTCCTCCAAGTCTTTCCCCACCACGAACCCACCCCGCTCATTCGAGCGGAGTGGGTTCGCAATACAG
This sequence comes from Halomonas sp. 141, assembly GCF_002810305.1. Lineage (NCBI taxonomy): Bacteria > Pseudomonadati > Pseudomonadota > Gammaproteobacteria > Oceanospirillales > Halomonadaceae > Halomonas > Halomonas sp. 141. Next base: position 80,286 of record NZ_PINZ01000006.1, on the reverse strand, counting down.
AGGTTAATAGGCAACAGTCTTTGTTAGCAAAATCACTCGCTATCGCTATTCATCCCACTATCGCTTGGGCGTAATACCTTGGGGTTGGAGTTCCCCCATACCGTATAAAGATCGGCTAATAGTGCGTCGTTGAGCTCCTCAAGCTCTTCAATGGTAATACGCTCCTCACCTTGAAGTCCGTAGAGCACCACCTCATCACCAGGAGACACGCCTTCTAAATCGGTAACGTCCACCATGGTCGTGTTCATTGACACTTTACCTAATACCGGCACCCGCTCACCGTTAATCAGCACAAAGGCAGCATCGGTAAACACACGCCGGTAACCATCAGAGTAGCCAACGGGTAAATTGGCCAGCAGGCTATCACGCTCTAACACCCTTACATGGTCATACCCCACGCCGCTGCCCTGAGCATAATCATTCACCGATGCAACACGCGTTCGGAAAGACATCACTGGCTTAAATTGCTCATAATGCGGCAAATCACCGTACAACAGGCCACCCGGCCTTACCATATCCAGCCGCGCCTCGGGCACTTCCATGGTGGCAAACGAGTTAGCCGCATGAAGAATTAATCCATCACGATCCAGATTAGCGGCCTCGATTAGCCAAGCACTCTGCTCATGGAAAAGCTCCAGCCCTTGGCGAACAAACTCCTCCTCTTCAAAGGCAAAGTGGGTCATGATGCCTACCAGCTCCAACGACGCTAACTCTTGAAGCTCTAAGGCTTCCTGGCGCCCTGATTCGCTCTCAAGTGCCATGCCATTACGCCCCATGCCCCCAGCATTTAGGCCTAAATGGTAGCGCAGCGTAACACCCGCTTCAGCCGCGTCCTCTGAAGCCTGCCGTGCAGCAGTTATGTCACCGAATAGCTCTTCCATCTCGTAATCAAATGCACCACGAATCTCTGCAGGTGTGGCATTGCGTACCCGCATTAATCGTCCCTCGAAGCCGCTTGCCCTAACCACGCGAGCTTCCTCATTGCTCGCCACACCAATGCAGGGAATACCTAACGCAATGACAGAAGGCATCAAGTTAGCAATGCCATGGCCATAAGCATCCGCTTTCATGATGGCGCAGAGCTCCGCTTCTTCCCCCAGTAACTCCTGAACACCACGAACGTTACCTTCGAAAGCAGATTGAGAGATCTCTACCCAGGCATTGGCGCTAATGTGCTCCGGGCTATCAACAAGCAGAGCCTGATCGCTAAGCAGCGGGGCCGCATAGCTTGTGCCAGTAACAGCAGCAGCGATGGCAGCAGCTATCAGGGTTAGTGGATATTTCATTATCAAATCCTTGATTAGTTTTCATTATTAGGAACCCGCTCAGCCTCCTCCCCAACGGATTCTTTACTCTATTGACCTTATAGTAGCTTTAAGCGTATATCGCCGCAGCATCTGCATTGACTTGTGGCCACTGATCGCGGCGACCTCTTGGTCAGACAGCCCCGCCTCCACCAGCCGGCTGACGGCCTCGTGGCGCAGATCATGAAAGCGGAAGTCATCGAGCCCTGCCTTCTTCTTCGCCTGGTTCCAGAGCTTGGTGTAGGCATAGGGGCCGCGCTTGCCGTCCCTGCCAGGCTCACCGAAGAACACCAAGCCACAGTCGAGCGGCCGCACCGGGTTGTTCAACGCCTGCTTGAACACCTCGGTAGCCGCTTGGGTCAGCGGTACCAAGCGGGCTTCGTTGTTCTTGGTGCCTGTGAGGCGCACCACGCGGCGTTTCACGTCGACCTGGGAGCGAGTGAGGGTCAGGATCTCCGACGAGCGCATGCCCGTCTCCAGGGCGATTCTGGCGATCCACGCCAGCATAGGGTTGCTGCGCTGTCGAAGCACGGCGAACAGGCGCTTTTCCTCGTCGACACTTAGGCGACGGTTGCGCCCCTCTCCTGGGCTGGGCTTGCGGATATTTTGAACCGGGTTGTAAGCCAGGCCCAGCCCCCACTCCTGGATAGCCACTGTGTAGAGATGGCCAAGCAGGGCCAGCTCCAGGCGCACGGTATTGGGGCTGATAGGCTGCCCCCGTCGCCCCAGGGTATTGAGCCGCGTGTCGCGGTAGTTGGCGATCAACTCCGGCGTGAGGGCTGCGAGGGAGTATTTGCCAAGATGCTCGACCAGCGTGTTGGCCTTCTGGCGTTCACTTTTCTGAGTGCTGGGCTTCTTGGTGGGGGTGACATCAGCCAGGTAGCGCTTGAGGGCGGCCTCGAGCGTCATGCGCTCCGAGGCGCTGCGCTGGATATAGACACCGCGCACCATTTCGTCTTCGGTGCGGCGTGCCCAGTCCTGGGCATCGCGCTTCGTGCGGAAAGTCTTGGCAGTAGTTGGCCAGCCTGTCTTGCGGATGACGGCTTTCCAGCTACCAGAGGGGGTCTTGACGATGGTGGCCACGAAAATCTCCAGGGGGCTGAAGGATCGGCAGTGTACCGAAACTGTACCCTTGGACTAGGGGACTCACCAGAGACAATTGCTAAGTTACTGATTTTAATGGTGGGCCCAGTAGGACTTGAACCTACGACCAAGGGATTATGAGTCCCCTGCTCTAACCAACTGAGCTATAGGCCCGAAAAGCGTGCATATCATAGCGAATGTGTGGGGGCACGGCTACCCCTTGGGGCGCTATCTTGTGGTGGGGCGGCACTTTTTCGGGCAGGCTGCGATACCGGACGCGATGCGGTTGCCCGCGGGCCTTCGGGCACTAATCGGCGCGGCCGGGGTCTGCTGATGACTGCTTCTATGGAGACACGCTGTGAAAGCCTTGATTGCTCTTTTTCCGCTGCTGCTAGCGCTGCCCGCTCAGGCCGACTGGCAGTTGGACCCTGCCCAATCGCAGGTGCGGGCGTCCATTACCCAGTTGGACGGTAGCGCGCCGCAAACTCATCATCATCACGTGAGCAATTTGCAGGGCGATATCTCCCCCGATGGCACGCTGCGCCTGCCGCTCCGGCTGAGCCAGACCGACGTGCTGCAACGTTTGGGTGACCTGCCGCCGTGGGTGGGCCTGCTGACCAATACGCCGCTGGTGACGCTGGTGGCGCAGATGCCACCCGAGCGCCTGGACCGCCTGGACATGGGCGAGGAGCTGGTGGAAACCCTGACTTTTCGAGTCCAAACCGACCGGCTGACCCAGGAGGAAGCGGTGCCGCTGCGCTTTACCCGCGTCGGGCTGAACGAAGTGCGTGTCACCCATGCCGAACCAATGGCGCTGGATGGCAATGCCCTGATGGCCAACAGCACGCTGCGCACGGTGCTTTCCCTGCTGGGCTATCAGCAGATCGATGAGCATGTGCCGGTGACCCTGAACGCGCTGTTGGTGAACCGCTAAACGCAAGCGCCGCCCATGGGGCGGCGCTTGCGTACGTGGCACGTGACGGCTTAGCGGCCCAGCACTTCCACATCGCCCGCCTGGGCGGCCCCGGTTTGTACCCGCCACTGGGCGGCGTAGTGGCCATCGGCCTGTAGCAGGCTGGCATGGCTGCCGCGCTCCGCTACCTGGCCCTTCTCGATCACGACGATTTCATCGGCATGCACGATGGTGGAAAGCCGGTGGGCAATCATGATGACCGTACGCCCGAGGGCAATGCGCTTCAGCGAGCGCTGGATCGCCGCTTCGGTTTCGTTGTCCACGGCGCTGGTGGCTTCGTCCAGCACCAGAATAGGCGGGTTCTTGAGCAGCGCCCGGGCCAGGGAAAGGCGCTGGCGTTGGCCACCGGAAAGGCGTACGCCCCGCTCCCCCACCGGGGTGTCCAGCCCTTGGGGCAGTGTCTCGATAAAGCTCCAGGCTTCTGCGGTTTTGGCGGCCTCGATGATGGCGGCTTCGTCGGCATCGGGCATGCCGTAGGCGATGTTGTCGCGAATACTGCCCTCGAACAGGTACACGTCCTGGCTGACCAGGCCGATGGCCTGCCGCAGCGAATGCATGCTGACCTCGGTGATGGGCTGGCCATCGACCAGCACGCGGCCACTGGCAGGGTCGTAGAAGCGCAGCAGCAGCTTGATCAACGTCGATTTACCCGACCCCGTGGCCCCCACCAGGGCCAGCGTGGTGCCCGCCGGAACGTGCAGGTCTACCCCGTTCACGCCTACCTGGCTGGCTTCGTACTGGAAGCTCACCGCTTCGAAACGTACCTCGCCTTTTACCGGTGCGGCCAAGGCCTGGGTGCTGTCGTCTTTCACCGTGATGGGGACTTCCAGCAAGTCCAGGATACGCTTGGTGCTGGCCATGGCGCGTTCGAACAGGTCGATGACCTGGGCCAGCCCGGTCAGCGGCCAAAGCAGGCGCTGGGTCAGGAACACCAGCACGCCGTAGGCGCCTACGTTGAGGGTGCCGTTGAGCGCCATCATGCCGCCCACGGTGAAGGTGGCCAAAAAGCCCGCCAGAATGGCCATGCGGATGACCGGAATAAACGCCGAACTGACCCTGATCGCCTGACGGTTGGCATCTACATAGGCTTCACTGGCGCTGCGCAGGCGTTCGGCCTCACGGGCTTCACTGGTGAAGCTCTTGATGGTGGCAATGCCGCTCAGGTTGTTGGAGAGCCGACTGGAAAGGTCGCCCACTTTTTCACGCACATCGCTGTAGAGCGGCCCCGCCTTGCGCTGGAAGAAGAACGCTCCCCAGATGATCAGCGGGATAGGCGTGAAGGCCAGCAGCGCAATCAGCGGGGAAAGCACGAAGAACACGGCGCCCACCGCCACCACGGTCACTCCCACCTGAATCAGCGCGTTGGCGCCGCCGTCCAGAAAGCGCTCCAGCTGGTTGACGTCATCGTTCATGGTGGCCACCAGTTGGCCTGAGCTCTTCGATTCAAAAAACGCCATGTCGAGCCGCTGGGCGTGTTCATAGGCATCCTGGCGCAGGTCGGCCTGGAGCCGCTGGGCCAGGTTGCGCCACAGCACCTGGTACAGGTACTCGAATAGCGACTCCCCCGCCCAGATAAAGAAGGTCAGCACCGCGAGGATGGCGATCTGCTCGTGCGGGGTTTCGAACCCCAGGCGGGCCACGAAGCTGTTCTCCTGGTTGACCACCACATCGATGGCGACACCGATGAGAATTTCCGGGGCAATATCGAACAGCTTGTTGATGATGGAGCAGATCGTGGCAGCGGTAATCCGCCGACGATACCCCTTGGCGTAGCGCAGCAGCCTGACCAACGCCTGAAAACTTTGGTTGGCAGAACTGGCGGATGAACTGGGCGTTGAAGCGGCCACGAGGGTTCCTTTTAGCGTGTTGTCATGTATTTTTTGGCCTGGAACCCCTGCACGGGGCTCCGCTCATTCAGAACGTTCGGCGCGGCGCACGTTGGCGAGCAGCGGGCTGCCGGTATCCGGATCCAGCAACAGCGTGCATTCTACCTGATAGAGCGCGCGCACCAAGGCTGGCGTCACCACATCGGCTGGCGCACCTTGAGCGACGATCTGGCCATCGCGCATGGCAATCAGGTGGTCGGCGTAGCGGCAGGCGCTGGCCAGGTCGTGCAGCACCATCACCACGGTGCGGCCATGGCAGGCCAGCGTGCGCACCAGCTCGAAGACTTCGATCTGGTGGCCCAGGTCTAACGCAGAGGTGGGCTCGTCCAGCAGCAGCAGCGGCGTTTGCTGGGCAATGGTCATGGCAATCCAGGCGCGCTGGCGCTGCCCGCCCGAGAGGGCTTCCAGCGGCCGGTCGGCCAGCGCTTCCAGGCCTGCGGCGGTCAGCGCGTGCTGCACGACCTGCTGGTCTTCCGCCGACCATTGGCGTAGCCACCCCTGGTGGGGCTGGCGGCCAAAGCGAATCAGCTCGGTGACAGTGAGCCCTTCGGGGGCCACGGCTTCCTGGGGCAGCAGCGCCAGTTGGGTGGCGAGCTGGCGCGTGGGCAGGCGCTGAATGTCGTGGCCACCGAGCAGTACGGCGCCGCCGTCGGGTTTATGCAGCCGGGCAAGCCCCGAGAGCAGCGTGGATTTACCACAGCCATTGGGGCCAACGATGGCCGTTACCTTGCCGCTGGGCAGCTCGACGCCCAGCTCCTTGATCACCTGGCGTTGGCCATAACTCATGCTGAGCGCGTCGGTGGCCAGGGTGGGTAAACCGTGGGCAGTGCTCATGGGCGACTCCGCTGCGGGCGCATTAAAATCCATAATAACCAGGGGCCACCGACCACGGCCGTGACGATGCCCACCGGAATCTCGATGGGCGCAAACAGGGTTCGCCCGGCCAGGTCGGCCAGCACCATCACCAGCGCCCCGGCCAGGGTGGCGGCCAGAATCGGCACATGGCGAGCGCTGGAGAGTGAGCGAGCAATTTCAGGCCCAATCAGCGCCACCATGCCCACCGGCCCCGCCACGGCAACGGCGAAGGCGGTCAACACCACCGAGAGCATCAGCACCTGAAAGCGGCGGGCGGTGACGCTGACCCCCAGGCCACTGGCCGTGGCGTCCTTGAAGCGCAGCACGGTCAGGGAGCGGGCCAGCGCCATGGCCGCCACCAGGCCCAGCAGCAGCCCCACGCCCAGCAGTTGAACGCTGCCGCTGGGCCGTGCATTGAGCGAGCCGACCGTCCACGGGTAAGCGGCGTTGGCGGTGTCGATGGCGACCCGCGCCAGCAGCAGTTGAGTAATGGCGCCAAACACGGCCCCTACCCCAATGCCGGCCACGATGAACCGATAGCCCTGAGTACCGCTACCCGCCGCCAGGCCGAACGTCAGCACGGCCGCCGTGGTGGCCCCGGCCAGCGCCATGGCAGGCGGAGCGATGCCCACCCCCAACCCCACCACCGAGGCCACGGCAAAGGCAGTGGCGCCGTTGTCGATCCCGATGATGCCCGGGGTGGCCAGCCGGTTGCGGGCCAGGGTCTGCATCAGCACCCCGGCCAGGGCGAAGGCAGCCCCGGTATAGCACGCCGCCAGCAGGCGCGGCAGGCGCAGCTCGCGGATCATGAAGGTGGCCATCATCTCCCCCTGCCCGGCCAGCGCCGCCAGCACCGCACGAGGAGCCAGCGCCACGTTGCCCAGGCTCAAATAAAGTAGACTGGCGGCCATCAGCGCCAGCAGCAACCCCGCATTCACCGCCACGGCACGCTTCTCCAGCAACACATGGTAGCGCCCTGACGTGCTCTGCAAACGCCAATAGCCCGCCGGGGTAGCAGCGGGCGTGGCCAAGGGGGCGGGGGTCGTCATAGGCCACATCGGCCTTGCACCCAACGTCGATTTTGCCGTCATTTTCATAGCGTCAGCGTCCAGGCAAGCAGCGGGCTTGCACAGCATGAATAGAGGGTCACAGCATGGGTAAACGGCGAGCGCGCACCACGGCAATCAGCACCGGTGCGCCACACAGCGCCGTGAGCACGCCCAGCGGCAGTTCGGAAGGCGCCACGATGACCCGGGAGATGATATCGGCGGTGAGTACGATCAACGGGCCTATCGGCAGGCAGAACCAGAGCGTGCGGCGAATGTCCGGCCCGGCAATGGCGCGGGCCACGAACGGCACCACCAGCCCGACGAAGGCAATCGGCCCGGCAATGGCCGTGGCCGCCCCCACCAGCAGCGCCACACAGCCAATCGCCAGCCAGCGAATCAGACCGGGGCGATGCCCCAGGCCGCTGGCGGCCCGCTCGCCCAGCGCCAGCGCCGCCAGGGGGCGGGCGATGAGCGTGACCGTGGCCGCCGCCACTGCCAGGCTGGGGAGTACCGCCCACCAATCCTCCAAACGGCGGCCCGCCAGGCTGCCCACGACCCAGAAGCGGATTTCATCGGCAGCGCGCTGATCGTAGAGCAGTAGCAGGGAACTGAGCGAGCCCAGCAGCCCGGAAAACGCCGCCCCGGCCAGCACCAGCCGAACCGGGTCGTTGCCGACACCGCGAAAGCGCGCCACGCTGAGCACGCACAGGCAGCCGATCAGTGCGCCCAGCTGGGCCACGGAGATACGCAGGGTAGCGGCGCTGGCCCCCAGCACCAGCGCCAACGCCACGGCGAATGCCGCCCCGGCGCTGACCCCCAGCAGGCCCGGCTCGGCCAGCGGGTTGCGCGAAACGGCCTGCAGCAGTGCGCCCGCGACCCCCAGGGCTACGCCCACGGTCAGGCCGATCAGGGTGCGGGGGGCGCGCAGCTCCTGCACCACGAACAGCGCTTCGCTGTCGTCCACGCCTTGCAGCAACCCCAATACGCGCACAGGGCCCACCTGGCCCGCGCCAATCACAAGGCTAACGACACACACCGCCAGCAAGGCGGTGAGCAGTATCAGCATCCAGGTCGTTGCGGAGCAGCGCCGGGCGGCGCTGCTCCCTATAAAAGCAGCAAACATCACGGCAACAACGCGTTCTCGATGTCATCCAGGATGGCCTGGGCCGCCAGCGGGCCGTTGGCGCTGCTCCAGAGCTGGCCGTTGACCGGCACGACCCGGTCGTTTTCGACGACGTTCAAGCGTGTAAATGCCGGGCTCTGGCGGGCGGCATCCAGCGCGGCCTGGCCATCGGCGTTGAGGGTCGCCAGAAATAGCCAGTCACCGTCTACCTGAGACAGGTTTTCCAGGCTGAGTACGTCGCTGTGGGCGCTGTCTGGCTTGATCAGCCCGGCGTCCTGCACCTCCAGGCCCACGCTATCCAGCAGGCCCGTGGCAATCAGGTCCTTCGACATCACCATGGGGCCGCTGGGCATCCAACGGGCCAGCACGGCCGTGCCGCCTACTCCCGCTTCAGCAATGGCACTGGTCAGCTCTGCGGCGCGCTGCTCCACGGCGGCAATGGCCTCGTCGATCTGCGCTTCGCGGTTGAGCGCCTGGCCATACAGGCGGGCTTCGGCTTCCCAGTTATCGGCCGCCAGCGGCTGGGTGTGAGGCACGATGGTAGGCGCAATACGCGACAGCAGCTGGTACTGGGCCTCGGGAAGCTGCGGTGCCGCCAGAATCAGATCAGGCTGCTGCGCCAGCACGGCTTCGATGTTGATCTCGCGCACGACGCCGACGATGGCCGGGCGCTCTTCGCCCAGGTAGGCTTCCACATACTCTGCCACGTTGTCACCGCCCCGGGTGGTCACGGCGCCCACTGGCAGAAGGCCTGCGGCCAGCGAGGCATCCAGCGCCCCCTCGTAAAGGGTGACCACACGCTCAGGGTGGTCGTTGACCTCGACCTCGCCATAAGCGGTCTCCAGGGTGCGCGCCTGGGCAGCACCGGCAATCAGGCTACCGACCACCAGCGCCACGACTGTTCTACCCGCCAACCCGATCACACCACGCCCGATCCCACTAGGCCCGATTCCACTACGCCCGACCCCACCACGCTGCAACGTACGGCCCATGTAAAGCCTCTCCCGATTGAGTGTTGGAAAAATAGTAACGATTCTCAACAGCACTTGCACCCTTATTTACGCGAATGCGTCGTTGCATATCTTGCAACGCTTGAAAGCGAACCAAGACCGTTTCGGTTCATGCAACGCACCGTTCGATGAAACAGACTCGCACATGGGAACTTTTCTTCTTAGAATCACAACCTCTTTTGATAATCAGTTTCATTAGTAAATAAGTTTCATCTCAGGGGATCACCATGCCACGCTTTACACGCTCTGCACTGGCCAGCGCCATTGCTGTCAGCATGACCGCCACCGCCGTCAATGCTCAGGAAACTGCCCAGCTCAACAACATGGTCGTGACCGCGGCCGGTTACGAGCAAACGCTCAATAACGCGCCCGCCAGCATTTCCGTGGTCACCCGTGAAGAGCTGGAGCAGAAGCAGTTTTCCAACATTGCCGAAGCCATCGCTGACGTACCGGGGGTAGATGTACGCGCAGGCACGGGCAAGACCGGCGGGCTGAACATTTCCATTCGTGGCATGCCCAGCAGCTATACCCTGATCCTCATCGACGGCCGCCGCCAAAACGCCTCTGGCGATGTGACCCCGAACGGTTTTGGTGAGACCGCCACCAGCTTCATCCCCCCGCTTTCTGCCATCGAACGTATCGAGGTAATTCGTGGGCCGATGTCCACGCTTTACGGCTCCGATGCCATGGGTGGCGTGATCAACATCATCACGCGCCGCGTTGGCCAGGATTGGGCAGGCTCGGTGTCGGTGGAAAACGCCTTCCAACAGAATCGCGACGAGGGCAACAGCTCCGCCATCAACCTCTATGCCTCTGGCCCCTTGGTGGAAGACACCGTGGGTCTGCAGCTGCGCGGCCGCCTGTTTGACCGCGACAGCTCCGAGCGCATGATCGAGAACAGCTCAGGTCGCGACCCGCGCCCCTCGGAAGCGCGCATTTACTCCATCGGCGGGCGCATCAACGTCACGCCGGATGAAACGAACGAATTCTGGCTGGATGCCGAGCGCTCCCGCCAGACCTACGACAACAGCGACAGCCGCCTGGGCAACCTGGACACCCCCGCGCGGGTGTTTGGTTATGAAGACGAAATGCGCTTCAACCGCGATCAGGTCGCCATTGGCCATACCGGACGTTTCGAAGCGGGCACCTGGGAAAGCAGCATCAGCCATAGCGAAACCGAAACCCTGGGCCGCACCCTGCCAGCGGGCAATGCCCCCGACTACGGCTACGTGGCACAAGGCGGCGAACCCCGCCTGCTGGAAAACCGCGATATCGTGGTCGACAGCAAGTTCGTGGCCCCGCTGGGTGACCACATGGTGACCGTCGGCGGCCAGTACATCGACGCCCGCCTGGAAGACGGTACGGCAGGCAACGAGCGTTTCGAGCAGAACAGCTGGGCCGCGTTCGTGGAAGACGAGTGGCTGCTGCGCGATGATCTGGCGCTGACCCTGGGTGGCCGCTACGAAAACCACGACGCCTTTGGCGGGCACTTCAGCCCGCGCGGCTACCTGGTATGGAACACCACGCCCCACTGGACGCTGAAAGGTGGTATCAGCCAAGGCTACAAGACGCCCACGCTGAACCAGCTGCATGATGGCATCAACGGATTTGGCGGCCAGGGGGCAACGGTCAATATTGGCACCCCGGACCTGGAGCCGGAAAAAAGCACCAACTATGAAATTGGCGCCATCTACGACGATCAGGAGCGTTTCTCTGCCGGGGCAACGCTGTTCTTCACCCAGTTCCGCGATCGTATTGCCGATGCTGACGATATTCCCAACTGCCAGTTCATCGACAGCAATGGCAATACGCCCTATGCAGGGCTGGCCAACTGCTTGAGCGTGGGCAACTTTACCCAGCAGGAGAGCTTCGGGCAGTTGACCAATATCGACCGCGCCGAGACCCGCGGCGTCGAGCTGAGCGCCAACTATCAGATCGCCCCGGACTGGCGTGTCAGCGGCGGCTATACCTTCACCGACTCCGAGATCACCTCCGGTGACAACGAAGGGATGATTCTGACCAACACGCCGAAGCACAAGCTGACCGCCGACCTCACCTGGCAGGTCAACGACCGCTGGAGCACCACGCTGGAAGGCGAGTACTACTCTTCTCGCGAGCGCTTCTCGGCAGGCCTGCCCACGTCGGGTGAAACGCTCTCACTGTATCAGCAGCTGGGCAACAAGCTGGACGGGTATGAGCTGTTCAACCTGCGCAGCACCTACCGCTTCTCCGACAGCGTGCGGCTGACCGGCGCGGTCCAGAACCTGCTGGACAAGGACTTCACCGCCTACGACACCTTCGAGCACAACGGTGACACCTACGCGGCCTACCGCTACACCCAAACCGGCCGCTCCACTGACGGTGTTGCGCTGAACGGTCGCAGCTTCTGGTTGTCTGCTACTTACGAGTTCTGATCGTAGGTCGCCTACGACCCTTACTGTTTCAATGCTGATTTGATGCCTTGGCCTGGTGCCAGGGCTTTTTTTATCCGCAGCTGAGAAGACCTTTTCCAGGCCCCAAATACAAACACAAATATAAATTATTTTCATTCATCAAGATAAATGGCACACTATCCGCTCCATGACTCAGCTCGGTGGCCGTGCCATGTACGATTTCGATGAACTTGCCGCATTTGCCGATGTGATGTCGACGGGTAGCCTGACCCGCAGCGCCCAGAAGCTGGGGCTGGCCAAGTCCACCCTGAGCCGTCGCATCAGCCAACTGGAAGCCCGCCTGAATCAGCCGCTGCTGCGGCGCCAGGCCAATCGCTTGATCCCGACCGAAGCGGGGCTGCTGTTCCAGAGCTACTGCAACGAGCTGCTGGCCATGGCAGCCCATAGCCAGGAGGCGCTGGCCGAGCTGCGTGAAGAGATCAGCGGCAAGGTCACCCTGGAAGTGCATGGCGCCCTGGCCCGAGGCTGGATGGCGGGGGTCGTGGATGCCTTTCTGACGCGTTACCCCAAAGTGGAGCTGACCCTGCACACCCGCGAAACGCCGCCCAGCAAGATGCACAGCAACAGCGTGCATATCTGGTTGGGAGCCAATCACGAATGCGGGCTCAATCAGGAGCGGCTGGGGTATCTTTCGCGGGGGCTGTATGCCAACCCAAGCTATCTGAAACAGGCAGGCCGCCCACAGCACCCCAGCGAACTTGGCAAGCACGCTTGGATCGACCTGCTGGATACGGCTTCCAACGGGCTGCTGCTGCATCATTCAGAGCATCCCGACTACCTGTTCGATGCGCCCCGCTCGCGATTACGCGTCGATCTCACGGTACTGCACATCGATGCCATTGCTTATGGCCAGGGCATTGGCCTGCTGCCTCACTGGGTAGTGGCACGGCGCGAAACGCATCACCCGGGGGATCTGGTGCGCTGCCTACCGGGCTGGGAGCCTGCGGCCCTGCCCATCACCATGCTATACGCCTACGGCCAGCACTCCCGGCGAGTCAACGCCCTGCTGGAGTTTCTGCGCGAACAAGTCCCTGCCGAGTGGCAAACCACTCGCCCACGGGTCAATGCCTGACACTCCGCTACCCTGCTTGCCTGAGGGGTGCATTATTACCGACAATAGAGCGCTGAACCCCGTCAAGGAACGTTGATGCTCGCCGAACTGTTCGCTGTCATGGCCCCTGTACTGGCAGGCGCTGGACTTGGCTATGCCTGGGTACGCCTTGGGCACCCCTACCCCGTCGATTTCATTACGCGTCTGGTCTTCAACATCGGCACCCCGGCGCTGGTACTGGCATCGCTGTCCGGGGCCAATATCGATGCAGGCACCTTTGGCCATGTCATGCTGGCCACTGCGCTGGTCATCCTGACCATGGGGGCCGCCAGCTTTCTGGTGGCCAGGCTGCTGGGCTACCACTGGCGGGTGGTCATCGCCCCCATGATGTACCCCAATACGGGCAACATGGGGCTGCCGGTGGTGCTGTATGCCTTCGGTAGCGCCGGGTTTGCCTACGGCATCACGGTCATGGTGACCGTCTCGCTGTTTCAGTTCACCCTGGGGGCAGTACTGGATGCCAAGGGCAATCCGCTCAAGACGCTGGCCAAAACGCCCACCGTGTATGCCATCGTCATCGCCATGGCACTGCTGCTCACCGACACGCCGCTGCCCCCCTGGCTGGCCAATACCGTCGACCTGATGTCGGGCTTCACGGTGCCGCTGATGCTGATTACCCTGGGAGTTTCACTGGCCAGCATCCAGGTCAAGAGCCTGCGCTCCGGCGTGGGTTTCAGCCTCATCCGTATCCCGCTGGCCGCCGTGACGGCCTGGTTCATCGCCGCTTGGCTGGGGTTGCCGCCCTTGGCACAAAGCATCCTCGTGGTACAGATGTGCATGCCGGTGGCCGTGTTCAATTATCTGTTTGCCCAACGCGCCCAGCGCGAGCCCGCTTATGTGGCCAGCCTGGTCTTTTGCTCTACGCTGCTGGCGTTGATCTACCTGCCGCTGCTGCTGGCACTACTGATGTAGGATGGGGAACCCCACCCCCATGTCGCAGTCACTGCTAGACTGAACCGACCCACCTAGCCAACGTGACCGGAGAATCGACCATGTCCGAACGTCAGCCCGCTGTGTTGAACGTCTTCCCCCTTACTGCCTCCACGCCAGCCAAGGGACGCCCTGCTGGCTGGCTCGCGATCGCCGCGAGTGGGCTGCTGTTGACTAGCGTCGCGCAGGCCGAAATCGTGCACCAAGGGCTTGAAACCGAACACTTTCCGGTATCCATCGAGAGGGTAGCCAGCGGTTTCGAACACCCCTGGGCGGTGGCGTTTCTGCCCGATGGGCGCTACCTGGTCAGCGAGCGTAACGGCCAGCTCAACCTGGTCGACCCCAATAGCGGAGAGTCACGCGTGCTGGAGGGCATGCCCGAGGTGAACCACCATGGGCAAGGCGGCCTGCTGGATGTGGTGCTGCACCCAGCGTTTGGGGACGGCGAACATGACTGGATCTATTTCACCTGGAGCAAACCGGAAGGCAGCCAGAGCCGTGCCGCGCTTTCCCGAGTGAAGTGGCAGGAAGACGCACTGGGCGAGGTGGAGCATCTATTCGAGCAGGACCGCGCCTCCGCCCCCGGCAGGCACTACGGTTCACGGATCGCCTGGCTGCCGGATGGCACGCTGCTGATGAGCATTGGCGACCGTGGCAATGAGCCGCCCCGCGCCCAGGCCAGCGACGACCACGCAGGCACCACCCTGCGCCTGACCGCCACCGGCTCGGCCCCCGAGGACAACCCGTTCGTCGATGACGACGCGACACTGGACGAAATCTATACCCAAGGCAACCGCAACATTCAGGGCATGACCGTGCTCAGCAACGGTGAAGCCTGGGCCACCGAGCACGGGCCGCGGACCGGTGACGAGCTGAACCTGCTCCAGCCGGGCAACAACTATGGCTGGCCTGAGGTGAGTCTGGGCAATGACTACGCCACCAATGAACCGATTGGCGTGGAGTCCAAACCAGGCATGGAAGACCCGGTACACCTGTTCGAAGGGCGTTTTGCCCCCTCGGGCCTGGCGGAAGTCACCAGCGATGCCTTTGGCCCTTGGCAGGGCAGCCTGCTGGCGGGCGGGCTGGCCAGCGAGCAGCTGTGGCTGCTGCCCCTCGAAGAGGGCCAGGTCCGCCAGCAAGAACGGATTCTGGATGGCGAAGTGGGTCGCATTCGCGATGTGCGCCAGGGGCCCGACGATGCCATCTACCTGCTCTCCGACGGTGCCCAGGGCAGCCTCTATCGGCTGACCCCCAGCCCGCGTTGATACTTCTACTCACTGACCACCACGGATAGACGATGCGCTTACGTAACTTGATCATTCTCACGGTGATTGTGCCGCTTTTCATCGTGCTGGTGGTATTCAGCCTGGTGGCCATCAAGTCGCTGGAGGATAACGTACGCTCCAAGCTGCAAACCGAGGTGGAAATCATCACCCGGGCGCTGGGTACCTCACTGAGCTATGCCGTGGCCCGCGATAGCGCTACCCCGCTGGAAGAGGCTTTGCAGTCGGCCTTTTCGTTTCACCGTATCTACGGTGCCTACGTGTTCGACACCCATGGGCGCGAGGTCTACGGTCTGGGGCTCGGCAAGGACCTGTTCACCCCTGAAGAGATCCGCCAGGTGATCGAGCGGGACGACCTCTACAGCAACTATCGCCAGCAGGAGGGCTGGACCTACTACTCGGCACTGATCCCGCTGCGTACCCAGGATGGCAGCGTGCAGGGCGTGTTGCAGGTCAACCGCCTGAATACCGGCATCGAAAACTATACCGGCTTCATCAGCATCGTGGCCGTGCTGGTCTTCGTCATCGGTGCGGCGGGCATCGTGTTCAGCATCTGGTGGGGCTTCCGGCGTTACATCGAGCGCCCCCTGAACCGGCTGCTGCACGTCATGCTGCTGGTAGAGGACGGCGACCGCAGCCAACGGGCCACCGCGGATGGCCCTACCGAATACCGTCGCCTGGCCTCAGGCCTGAACGGCATGCTGGACGCCATGGCCGAGAAAGACCGCGATATCGAGGATCGTCAGCGCCGCGAGATAGAGCTGGAAAAACGCCTGCGCAAATCCAAGAAGCTGGCCGAGCTGGGCGTACTGGCAGCGGGTGTCGCCCATGAAATCGGTGCCCCGCTCACCGTCATCAACGGCCAGGCCCAGCGCCTGGCACGCCGGGACACCATCGGCGACGATGAGCGCGCCCGGCTGGGCAGAATACGCGGCGAAGTCGAACGCATCGTCGAAATCGTGCGCCAATTGATGGAATTGGGCCGACAACATAACGTAGAGAAAGGAAATCAGGCGCTGGACCAGCTTATCCTGAGTGCCAGCGAGCTGGTCGAGGAAGAGCTGGAGCCAAGAAATATTCGCCTGGATATTGATCTTCCGACACCGACCCCCCATTTACTGGTCAATGGCCAGCAGATCATCCAGGTGCTGACCAACCTGTTTCGCAATGCAGCGCAAGCGCCCAACGTGAGCCATATTCGTGTCCGCGCGAAGGCCCATGAGGAAGAGCTGACGCTATGGGTAGAGGATAACGGGCCAGGCATACCGCCCTCCCATCACCATCAGGTATTCGACCCCTTTTTCACCACCAAGCCGGTGGGGCAAGGCAGTGGCCTAGGGCTGTCCATGGTGCACCGCATTATCAACGACCACGGCGGGACGATTGGCGTTTTTGACAGCACCCTGGGCGGTGCTGGCTTCGAGATCACGCTGCCCCTTTGTGAAACCGCATCCGCTTGAGGACAACGTTTGTGACCCATCAGGAACACCTGTTACCGCTTTTGGTGGTGGAAGATGACGCCGCTATACGTGAGTTATTGGAAGAGGAGCTTCACGACGCGGGTTATGAAACCGTCGGCGTTGCCAGCGCCGAAGAAGCCATTGCGCTACTTAGCCATACCCCGGTGGCGATGATGATCACCGATGTACGACTGCCGGGCATGACCGGCATTCAACTCTTGCAGCAGCTTCGCCAAAGCGGCAGCGAGCTGGGTATCATCGTGATTACCGCGTTTGGCACCATCGACCAGGCCGTGGAAGCCCTGAAGCTGGGGGCCGACGATTTTCTGACCAAGCCGCTGGATCTGGATGCAATTCGCGAAGCGGTGTTTCGCGTGCTGGAGCGCCAGCGCCTCTCACTGTCCCACGATACCGAGCTGAGCCACTTCCATGGCATCGTGGGCAAAAGCCCGGCCATGCAGTCGCTGTTCCACGATGCCTCGCGGCTGGCCAAAAGCGACGCTCCCATTCTCATTCTGGGTGAAAGCGGCACCGGCAAGGAGCTGTTGGCGCGGGCCATTCATCAGGAGAGCAGCCGCCACGACGCCCCTTTTGTGCCCGTCAACTGCGCCAGCATTCCCGCCGACCTGATGGAAAGCGAGTTTTTCGGCCATGTCAAAGGCGCCTTCACCGGCGCCAACGAAGCCCGCAAGGGCCTGTTCCAGAGCGCCCAGGGGGGCAGCCTGTTCCTGGATGAAATTGGTGAAATGCCGATCAATCTGCAGGCCAAACTGCTGCGGGCCCTGCAGGAGAAGACCGTTCGCCCGGTGGGCGGGGAGCGCGAGGAACCGGTGGACGTGCGCATCATTGCGGCCACCCACCGCAACCTGGAAAAGGAGATCGAGCAGGAGAACTTCCGCAGCGACTTGTTTTATCGCCTGGAAACCTTCTCGCTGCGTATTCCCCCCCTGCGCGAGCGCGGCACCGATGTGGAACACCTGATCTTTGCGCTGATCGACAAGCACGCCGAGTCTCAGCACAAGCAGGTGGAGCATATCGAGCCCGAAGCACTCAACAGCCTGCTCAACTACACCTACCCCGGCAACGTGCGCGAGCTGGAAAACGCCATCATGCGTGCAGTCACCTTGAGTGAGGAGGGCCTGTTGAAGCACCAGGACCTGCCCGAGCGTCTACGCGACCAGGCCCATCAGCAAAACAGCGCCGACCCCACGCCGACCTTGAGCGGTGAGGTATTACCCGGCACCTCGGCACCGGCCCCTGCGCCGGCCCGCTGGCCTAGTCTGGAAGAGGTGGAGAAACGCTACATCCGCAAGGTGCTGGAAGCCACTGGCGGCAACAAGCGCCGCACGGCGGAAGTTCTGGGCATCGCGCGGCGAACGCTCTACCGTCGCCTGGAAGACAGCGACGAGTGACCCATAACGAAGCCGCCCCCATGTCAGGGGGCGGTTTCGTTGAAGCGAAGCAATTCCCGGCAAAGTGCGATGAACCTTGTTTATGGTGGATAGCCATGTGAAAGCCATGGCCCAGCCCACCTGTGGGAGGCCAATTTTATTGGGCGACTGTCTGAGCGGGCACCCATATCAAGCTGGGTGCTGGAATCATCGCGAGCTGAAGCTCCCTCCCACAACCTGAGCAAGCACCTTGCCTGAATCACCCTGTGGGAGGCCAATTGATTCACTCCAGTCTTCGTAGAACCTAATTATCCACGCCCTCCCCAGGAGTCTCTTCAGGGGTGGTGCCATCATTGGCCATGGGGCCGGTGCTCATTGGCTCTTCCGGTTCGGGCTCTCCGTTAGGCGGCGAGCTGTCGCCACACCCCGCCAATACACCGGTCATCAAGAGCGCACTGAACAACATTGCATATACACGCTGGTGCTTTGGTGACTTCATGTCGTGCTCCTTCCCTTTTGAAAATTTCTTTTTGAAAACGCCCCTATTGAAAGCGAAATCGTTGAATTCATTTGGCAGGCCAAACACCTGCTTGTTTAACGCCTGCCTGTTTAACTTTAGCGGCTACTGACCAGGATGCAAAAAAACCCCCGCGGGCGCGGGGGTGAAAGGATGACAGGCCGTGTGGAGCAGCCGCAGGGAACAGACAGCTGGGCGACCTGGCATCGTAGGGAGCGGTAAACCTTACTGAGTCGTGGTCATGTCGTCTTCATCATCCGCAGGCACTTCGTCATTAGCGCCGGGCATTGGGTCGGTGCCTTCACCGAAACCGGGCTCTTCCTGCGGGTCGGTCATATCAGCGCCCTCACCGGGCATAGGCTCTTGGGTGGCTGCCGCATCATCTTCCAAGCCTGGATCGGCGGCCATGGGATCATCCGCCATGGTGCCAGCGGGTTCTTCACCCATCATGCTGTCGCCTTCGGTAGTACCGGGCACTTGGCCGGAGGTCGCATCCTGCTCCATGGTCTCAGGCTGTTGCGCCGGGGGCATCTCATCTTCACCATTTCCACAGCCTGCCAATGCCAGCGTGCTGACCGCTGCGGCGAGCATGCAAAGCGCCAATACACGAGGACGACGCTTGGTTGTCTGGGGAATCTGCTTATCCATAAGAGTTGCCTCCACTACTGATTAGATGTTGCTTGACCTGAGTCTTACCAAGAAACTGCACACAGCACGCCAAAAGCGCGATAAAAAATAAAAATAAAATAAAAACAGTAATTTAAAAACAAAAAATGAACACCAACTGTTGCTGTCGACTTGGCATCTGGCAGGTTCAAAATGACACATGTGGCATTTTTCAGCTCAGCTACCGGTCGCGTTGTGACACACCGGCACAGACCATGTATAATAATTTTTAATCAAAAAAATAAAAAATCACGCTTTCACATTATAAAAGCTTTCGCTACCCGACTGACGCTTTCCACTCATGATACGTCGCGGTTGCGTTGATAAACATTAATCAACATTTGCTACCCTAGTAATTGCATCATTCGCCTGCCATGGGTCCGTCCCGTCACCTTCGGCAGTTTTTGTCCAACATGGAGAGGCTTTTGTGGAAAACCCAGACGCTAAACGTCCCCCTGAAGAGCCGGTCTCGGAGGGCATTCCTGCCCCAGATGGCCCGGCCAACCTGATCGATACCGACTACGTGATCGGTCAGGACAACATTACCACCAGCACCATGGGGTTCAGCCTTGACCTGCACGGCAAGGTATTTACCATCTCGGCGCTGGTGGTACTGCTGTTCGTGATCCTCACGCTGGCGCTACAGGACACCATCGCACCGCTTTACGACTCTATTTTCGGTTTTCTAACCGGCAACCTGGCCTGGTTCTTCATCCTGGCCGCCAATATCTTCGTGCTGCTTTGCCTGGGGCTGATCGTATCCCCTCTCGGCAAGATTCGTATCGGCGGGGCAGATGCCAAGCCTGACTTCACCTACACCGGCTGGTTTTCCATGCTGTTTGCGGCGGGTATGGGCATCGGGCTGATGTTCTTCGGCGTCAACGAGCCGCTGACCCATTTTGGCACCTCGCTGGACGGCGGAGACTGGGCACCGCTGGCCGGGGCCGAAGGTGACACGGCTGCTGCCGCTGCGCTGGGCATGGCCGCGACCATTTTCCACTGGGGTCTGCACCCGTGGGCCATTTACGCCGTGGTCGCGCTGTCGCTGGCGCTGTTCTCCTTCAACAAGGGTCTGCCGCTGTCGATGCGCTCCGTGTTCTACCCGCTGCTGGGTGAGCGCGTATGGGGCTGGCCAGGGCACCTGATCGATATTCTGGCGGTGTTTGCCACGCTGTTCGGTCTGGCGACCTCGCTGGGACTGGGGGCTACCCAGGCCGCTGCTGGCTTGAGCTACCTGTTCGGCGCACCGGAAAGCGATGTCACCATGATCCTGTTGATCATCGGCATCACCATCATTGCCATCGGCTCTATCGTTGCCGGGGTCGACAAAGGCGTACAGCTGCTGTCGAAAATCAACATCGCCATGGCGGCGGCACTGCTGTTCTTCGTCATTGCGGTAGGCCCCACCCTACTGATTGCCACGGGCTTTTTCGAAAACCTGATCAACTATGTGGTGCATCTACCGGCCCTCTCCAACCCCTTTGGCCGTGAAGATGCCAACTTCAGCCAGGGCTGGACTGCCTTCTACTGGGCCTGGTGGATCTCCTGGTCACCCTACGTCGGCATGTTCATCGCGCGGGTTTCCCGTGGCCGTACCGTTCGTGAATTCCTGATCTCGGTGCTGCTGGTGCCTTCGATCGTCTCGGTGCTGTGGATGACCACGTTCGGTGGCACTGCCATCGACCAGTACGTGAGCCAGGGTATCGAAGCCGTGCGTGACGCCGGTGTGGACCTGCAGCTGTTCGTGATGCTGGAGCAGTTGCCGCTGTCGCAGATCACCTCGTTCATTGCGATTCTGCTGGTCATCATCTTCTTCGTGACCTCGTCTGACTCGGGCTCGCTGGTCATCGACTCCATCACGGCCGGTGGCAAGGTGGATGCTCCCAAGCCGCAGCGCGTGTTCTGGGCGATCATCGAAGGTGCCATTGCCATCGCCCTGCTGTTGGGTGGCGGCCTGACGGCCCTGCAAACCATGGCCGTATCGACGGGCTTCCCGTTCACCATCATCCTGCTGGTGGCCTGCTACGCCATCATCAAAGGGCTGATGAGCGAACCCAAAGCCGTTTGACCCCTCCTTGGCCAGCGTTTCTTGCTGGCCTTACGCAAAACGGGCAGCCCATGGGCTGCCCGTTTTGCGTTTGCCACTACCCCCACACTAGTCCGTCAGCACCACAGCGCCTTGAGCGGCGTATCCGGTGAGTAGCGGTTGGCGATTTGCGCCTGCAGCAGCTCGGCGGTGGCCAGCGCATCCACCAGGGCGTGGTGCCCCTGGTAGGGCGGCAAGCCATAGCGTGCACGGCTGGCATTGAGCCGAATCGAGACCGGCGGCCTGCCCAGCCAGCGGCGAAAGCGCGCCCACAGGGTCTGCCGATGCAGTCTGGCTTCCAGCGACATCGTGTCGATCATGGGAAACAGCACGCCCTCGCCGCGCCGCTCCTTCACGGCGGCATCCAGAAAAGGGCGCTCGATGTTGCGAAAATGGACCACCACCACTCGGCCCGCCAGCACCTCCAGCAGCTCATCCAGCACCTCGTCCAGATCAGGGGCGTCAGCCACCTCCGAGTGGGTGATATGGTGGTAGGCGATGGAGGCTTCGTCCAGCGGCCGCGCAGGCTTCACCACCCAGTAACGTCGCTGGGCAAGCGGTATCCGCCCCAGCGTAAAGGGCACGGCCCCCACGCTGACGATACCGTGGCGACGCTCGTCCAGCCCGGTGGTTTCCAGGTCCAGCGCCACCATGGGCACCTCGCCCAGAGGGGTGTCGGGGGCTGGCAAGGGCGTGCTGAAGAAACGCTGCAGCGCCTCATTATCAGCGCGCTGGGCGCGAGCAGCCATGTAGCCAGCCCAGTCGGCCTGGGTCACTTTCTGACGTGGGCGAATACCGTGCATATCAACGCCCCTGCCGTTGCGTGGGAATCGGGTAGCGGAATTTCAGGAATTTCTGCGCATGGCTCAACACCTGAAACGCATCCTTGAGCGTGTGCCGCTCGCTGTCTTCGACGTTTTCGGGTTCGATGTTGTTATCCGGCTCGCGCTCTTCCTGCAGGTCGATGACCTGATGGCGAATACGCGACATACACAGGAACTCCAGGGCATAGCTCAGCTTGTCGCTGACCCCGGTGGCCAACAGCTGGGTCTGGCTGATGTCGTTCAGCCGCTGAAAGGAGTTCTGCGCTTTGGAGCCACAGGCCAGCGCATGCACACGAATCAGGTCTACCATGGGCGCCGTACCGCGCCGCTTGAGGTTGATGGAGTTGTTGTGCTTGCCATCCTTTTCCATCACGAACGTGCGGAAAAAGCCCAGCGGGGGCGTACGGTTCAAGGCATTACGCGCCATGGCGGCCAGAAACAGCGGCGACTGGGGTGCCGTCTGGGCAATCAGGTCCTGAAGCGCTTCCACGTAGTGTTCTTCGCCATAGATACTGTCCAGGTCGAAAAAGATCGAGCTGTGCAGCAACCTCTCCGGAGTTGGGTTGGCCATCCAGTCCTGGAAGTAGCGTTTCCACACGCTCAGCGGCTGGCGCCACTGGCGGTTGGTGGCCATGACATCGCCTTTGCAATAGGTGTAGCCACAGGCGGCCAATCCATCGCTGACAAAGGCTGCCAGCGCCTGGAAATACGCGTCGTGCTCGTCCGGGTCGAAATCATCGGACAAGATCAGCGCATTGTCCTGGTCCGTCACGATGCTCTGCTCGTTACGCGCCATGGACCCATTGACCATGAAGCAGTAAGGCACCGGGGGTGGCCCCAGCGACTCTTCGGCCAACTCCAGCAAACGGCGGGTAAAACTGCGCCCGATGGTCGATAGCGCGCTGCCCACCATCTGTGAATTGGCCCCCTCCTGCACCATCCGTGCAAAGGCAGCGCGAACATCGGGCAACAGCTTGGCCAACCCTTGGGCGCTGGACTGGTTGAAAATATTGCTGACCAGATAAAGCCCGCTATGGGTCTCGTAGCGAATGATATCGGAAAGATGCACCACACCTACCGGGCGCTGGCGATACAGCACCGGCAAGTGATGCACGTTACTGCGCAGCATCACCAGCATGGCCTCGTAGACCGTGGCATCCGACTGGACGGTAATTAGCCGCTCTGATACCACATCGCCCACGGGCGTGGAGGGCGCCAGCCCTTCGGCCACTACCCGCGTGCGGAAATCGCTGTCGGTGAGAATGCCGCACATCTGCCAGGTCTTGCCTTCGCTGTCCTGAAAGCTGTAGCGAGGATGATTGCTCCCCTCATCGATCACCAGTACGGCCGATGCCTGGGCAGCGCTGATCTGCTGTGCCGCCTGCTGAACGCTGGTGGTGGACTCCACCATCACCGGATAACGTGTCACCAGCTTGCGTATGCGCGTGACCATCATGTCGTTGGACTTTTTCTGCTGCTCGGCAGCGGTCTCCAACCGAGGCCGCTCCAGCTCCACGAAGTCGGCAAACTCATCGTCTTCCTCACAGAGCCGCTGGAAAACGTCGTTGGGTATGAAATAGATCAACGTATCTTCGATGGCCTTGGCAGGAAAGCGCACCTTGTGGTTACGCAGCAGGCTGAAATGACCGAAGATGTCTCCTTCTGCCAGGCGATTGTAGAGTTCGCCCTGCCGCCGATACACTTCTACTGCCCCACTGCGGATATAGCACAGCTCATCGAGGGTGGCATCCAGCTCGAGAATGTCGCTACCCGTCTTGAAGTAACTCACCTCCACCCGGGCGGCAATGGCGTCCAGTAGCTCATCGGACAGCCCATCGAATGGCGGGAACTGTCCCATGTGCTGGCGGATTTCCAGAAGCTCCACGTCCATACGCTCTCCTGCAGAGGCTCAAAGGGTTAATGATCAGCCATTTAGTGTGGCGTGTGCGTCGGTAGAGGACAACCTTTCAGCCTGGGTGAACCACGCAAAAAAAAAGCCCAGCGCGTTGGCGCTGGGCTTTTGGACCACAGAACAGGCAGGTACTTCGCACGTTAAGGAAAATCTGGCACTATCCTGCAGGTCTCGATGGTTCACCACCGCCAGAGGCGGTGGCAACAGGCTTATGACTGGCTAGCCATTTCCTGTACACGCTGCATCATTTCCGGATCCTGCTGGATGGATTGACCGATAGCATTGAACGTGTCGACGTCCAGACCGCTGTCTTCGACCACTTCGATCATGCGGTCATTGGCTTCAGCGCGAACTTCCTGTTGGGCAGCTTCGTCTTCTGCTTCCTGCAGACGCTGTGTGTACTCCTGAGAGATCACGGCGATTTCTTGAGAAGCATCGGCGAACTGCTGTAGCTGCTGATCAGAAAAATCCTGTGCAGGCGCCTGCTGGGTCGCCATCGGATCTTGTGCCGGGTCCTGGGCTTGCTGGGCGTGGGCAGTGCCCGCCATCAGGCCAGTGGCAAGGAGAGCAGCAGAGAACAAAGCAGTCATACGTTGCATGGTAAGAAACCTCATTGGCGCGTTATGAATGTGCACAGTGTGACGCGTGGTTCAGGCACAGGTTCAATCTTTTATGTAAAAACACGTTACAAGAAGAACAGAACGTAACAACAACAGATAAACAACACGCTGGCAATAGGAGCTTTATGTCTAGCCATTTCAAGGCCTTGCAAAACATGCACGGCCATTCGCTCGCGCTGGCCGCCATGCCTGGGCTCTTCGTGCTGTTATGGAGCACGGGGTTCATTGGTGCCAAGTTTGGCCTGCCCTACGCCGAACCCTTCACGTTTTTGTTTATCCGCTTCGTGTTGACGCTGCTGCTGCTCGTACCGCTGACCTTGCTGATGCGCATTCCATGGCCGAGTTCACCAAGGCTATGGATGCATATCGGGATATCGGGCCTGCTCGTGCATGCCACCTATCTTGGCGGCGTATTCTATGGCATTTACCTGGGAATGCCAGCGGGTCTGGCGGCCTTGCTGGTCGGCTTGCAGCCATTGTTGACCGCCGCCTGTGCAGGCCCACTGCTGGGCGAACGCCTGGGCGCGCGACAATGGCTGGGCCTGGCACTGGGGCTGGTAGGCATCTGCCTGGTGCTGGGCAGCAAGCTGGAGTTTGGCAGTTCGCTGTTCAGCGGTTTTGGCATGGGGGCACTGGTCAGTGTACTCGCCGCATTGCTGGGTATTTCACTGGGCACGCTGTACCAGAAACGCTACTGCACCAGCATGCCGCTGCTGTCGGGTGCAGTGATTCAGTACCTGGCTGCAGGCACCCTGCTGGGCTTGGGCGCGCTGTTGTTCGAGACCCGCTCCGTAGCGTGGAGCACGACCTTCCTGCTGACGCTGGGCTGGCTCGTGCTGATTCTGTCAATTGCCGCTATCCTGTTATTGATGGCCTTGATAAAAAAGGGGGAGGCTTCCCGCGTGGCAAGCCTCTTTTATCTGGTGCCTCCCGTGACCGCGCTGCAGGCGTGGTGGTTATTTGATGAGCGGCTGCCGCTGATGGGGATCATCGGCATGCTCATTGCCATCGCCGGGGTGGTGATGGTCGTCAAATCCGCCAGCAAATAACCCTAATAATTTTGATCGTTCCAGGGCTTGGAAGAACATGACAGCACAACCTCATTGCGCCAGGGTAAACGGCGTCTGCAACCGCTGCGACACACCGGTACCGTTCGCGTTTACCATGGCCTTTCAGCCCATCGTGGACGTAGCACGTCGTAAAGTGATCTATTACGAGGCGTTGGTACGAGGCGTCAACGGTGAGTCCGCTTTTTCCATTCTTGAGCAGGTGACCGACGACCTGCTGTATCGCTTTGACCAGGCGTGTCGGGTCAAAGCCATCGAATTGGCCAGTGCGCTGGGGATGGAGGCGCGCCTCTCGATCAACTTTCTACCCAATGCCGTTTACGAACCCGAAGCCTGTATTCAATCCACCCTGGAGACATCACGCCGGGTGGGCTGGCCCACCGAGCGGCTGAACTTCGAAATCACCGAAACCGAACGGGTGGTTGACCGCGCGCATTTGCGCACCATCATCGATAGCTATCGCCGCATGGGGTTCACCACGTCGTTGGATGATTTCGGCAACGGCTATGCCAACCTGGACCTGTTGACCGATTTGCGACCGGATACGCTGAAGATAGACCGGGAATTGGTCATGGGCTGCGACGGCAATCCACGGCGGCAGGCCATTCTCAAAAGCCTGGTCGCCCTGGCGCGCACGCTGGGCACCCAACTGGTGGCCGAAGGGGTCGAGACACGGGCAGAGTCACGCTGCCTGCTGGCCTTGGGCATTTCGGTACAGCAGGGGTACTATTTCGCCAGGCCACAGGTAGGTGTGCTGGCCAGCGTGGCTGACGAGCAATACGATTGAAGAAGGTTCAAAGCCGTTCGAGGTAAGCCGTGCCGCCCAGATTGCGCATCTGTTGGCGGATCCACTGGCCGCGGCGCTCGACCTGGGCGTCGGGTCGCGATGCGCTGCGAGTGCGCGGGCTAGGCAGGATGGCCGCCAGCAAACTGGCCTGGCGCTCGGTCAAGGCACTTCCGGAAGCACCAAAGTAGTGGTCGGCGGCAGCTTCCAGCCCAAACACCCCGGTATCCCACTCGGCCACGTTCAGGTACACCTCCAGAATCCGCTGCTTGCTCCAGAAGGTTTCGATCAGCAGGGTGAACCACGCTTCCAGCCCTTTGCGCAGCCAGCTGCGCCCACTCCATAGGAAAACGTTCTTGGCCGTTTGCTGGCTGAGCGTACTGGCTCCCCGCAGCCTCGAGCCATCGCGGCTGGCCTCCCAGGCACGACGCAGCTCCACCACATCGAAACCACGATGAATCGGGAAGCGTTGGTCCTCGGCGGCAATCACCGCCAGCTTGGCGTTATTCGAGAGATTGTCCCAGCTACGCCACTGGCGCTGGATGGTGATGGGTTCGCGATGGACCCAGCTTTGTACCTTGCGTTCCACCATCACCATGGAACCCGGCGGCGGCACGAAGCGAAACAGCCACACCAGCGCCACCGAGAGCAGCACAAAGGCCAGCGCGCCACGCCAAACAAGACGCCAAAGCAGACGAAGAACTCGGCGCAGCGCGCGATTGACCATGTCTCGGTACCCTTAACGTTTCATGAGGTGTTCCGCATGATAGCGCAAATGGTCCTCGATGAACGAGGCGATGAAGAAGTAACTATGATCGTAGCCTGGCTGACGGCGCAGCGTTAGCGGGTGATCATGCTCGGCGCAGACGGCTTCCAGACGCTCGGGCATCAGCTGCTCTTCCAGGAACTGATCGGCTTCCCCTTGATCGATGAACAACCGCTGCCGGGAAGCGCCATTGGCCACCAGCTCGCAGGCATCGTACTGGCGCCAGCGGGTCTGATCTTCCCCAAGGTAGCTGGTGAAGGCTTTTTGCCCCCAGGGGCAGTTCATCGGGTTCACGATCGGCGCAAAGGCCGATACCGAACGGAAACGCCCCGGATGACGCAGCGCCAGAATCAATGCACCATGCCCTCCCATGGAGTGCCCGCTGATCGACTCGCGGCCATTGACCGGAAAATGCTGACGCACCACGGACGGCAGCTCTTCGACCACGTAATCGTACATGCGGTAGTGAGGCTTCCAGGGCGCCTGGGTGGCGTTCACGTAGAAACCTGCGCCGGACCCCAGATCGTAGCTTTCATGCTCGCCGGGCAACTCCGTGCCGCGCGGGCTGGTATCCGGACATACGATCGCCACGCCCAGCTCTGCCGCAATGCGATGCGCGCCGGCTTTCTGCATGAAGTTTTCGTCATTGCAGGTCAACCCCGACAGCCACCACAGCAGGGGCACCCGCTCGTTTTCGGCTTGTGGCGGCAGGTACACCGCAAAGACCATGTCGCAGTCCAGGGCTCGGGAGTAGTGGCGGTAGCGCTTGTGCCAACCGCCAAAACTGCGGTTTGCCGACACCAACTCCAACGTTTCACTCATGCTCATGGGCAGGCTCCTTAAACAGTGAAACGCGGCGGGTTGCCCCGGCCGCGTTCTTTCAGGCTGCTTTCATCATACTCAGTAATGCAGAACGGTACGAATGCTCTTGCCGGCATGGAGCAGATCGAAGGCTTCGTTGATCTTCTCGAAGGGCATGTCATGGGTAATGAAGTCGTCGATGTTCAGCTCGCCGTTCATATAACGGTCTACATAACCCGGCAGCTCGCTACGCCCTTTCACGCCGCCAAACGCAGAGCCTTTCCATACCCGGCCGGTGACCAGTTGGAAGGGGCGCGTGGAGACCTCTTCACCGGCACTCGCCACGCCAATGACGATCGACTCACCCCAGCCCTTGTGGCAGCACTCGAGGGCGGAACGCATCACGTTGACATTGCCGATGCACTCGAAGGAGTAGTCCACGCCACCGTCGGTCATGTCGACGATCACTTGCTGGATCGGGTCGCTGTAGTCTTTCGGGTTGACGAAGTCCGTCGCGCCGAACTGCTTGGCCAGCTCGAATTTGTCCGGATTGACATCAATGGCGATGATCCTGGTGGCCTTGGCCATCACGGCACCCTGGATCACCGCCAGACCGATCGCCCCGAGGCCAAACACGGCGATGGTGGAGCCCGGCTCGACCTTGGCCGTGTTCAACACGGCACCAATCCCGGTGGTGACACCGCAGCCCAGCAGGCAGATCTTGTCCAGCGGCGCTTCCCTGGAAACCACGGCCAGCGAGACTTCCGGCAGCACGGTGTACTCACTGAAGGTGGAAGTACCCATGTAGTGGTGCAGCATCTTGCCTTCCAGCGAGAAGCGCGACGTGCCATCGGGCATGACCCCTTTACCTTGGGTAGCGCGCACGCTGCCACACAGGTTGGTCTTGCCGGACAGGCAGAATTTGCACTTGCCGCACTCAGCGGTATACAGCGGAATGACGTGGTCGCCCGGCTTCAGGCTGGTCACGCCTTCGCCCACTTCCTGCACGATACCCGCACCTTCGTGACCCAGTACCGCCGGGAAGTTGCCTTCCGGGTCGGCGCCCGACAAGGTGTAGGCATCGGTATGGCAGACGCTGGTGGCCGCCATCTTCACCAGCACCTCGCCCGCCTTGGGGCCTTCCACATCGATGTCGACCAATTCGAGCGGCTTGCCCGCTTCGAGTGCAACCGCAGCACGTGATTTCATGCAAATCTCCCCGAGGTGTTGCGCAGCGACGTTCCACTGCCTGCGCGCAACAGCGCTCGATAAAGTGGATGGATAAACGTGGTTGCAGTGTAGGCCAGCTAGGCGAAAGGGATAAAGCGGGATACACTCACAAGATTATTGCCACTGAGCAACAATCGCGTTGCTCATTCGCTACCACCCTTCACCGCCAGACGGACATGAGGAGCGCCATGCAGCGCTGGGATCGTATCGAAGCGTTCGTGGAAGTCGTACGGCTCGGCACCTTTTCGGCCGCGGCTCGCCACTTGAAGGTGTCCACCTCGCATATCAGTCGGCTGGTCAGCCAGTTGGAGAATCAGCTGGGCGTTCAGCTGCTGTATCGCACCACACGGCAGATTCGGCTGACCGATGCCGGGGCCTTGTACGTGGAGCACTGCCGCCACTTGTTCGATGGGCTGCGTGATGCCGAGCAGGCGATCAGCGAGCTGCAGGCCAAACCCCATGGACTACTGAAACTGACCTCGGCAACGACCTTCGGCGAGCGCTACGTTGCCCCGCTGGTCAATGATTTCCAGCGCCTGCACCCTCAGCTCGAAGTACACATGCACTTCACCAATCGCCCGGTGGAGTTGATCGAAGAGGGTTTCGACATCGCCATTCGCATGGGGGTGCTGAAAGACTCCAGCCTGATTGCCCGGCGGCTGTGCGAGCGCCGCGAATACGTGGTGGGCTCACAGGCCTATTTTCGTCAGGCACCCCGCCCCCACACGCTGGGCGAACTGAGCCAGCACCGCTGCCTGCTGGGCTCACGCCCCAACTGGCTGTTCGAAGTGAACGGCCAGCGGCGAGAGGTCAAGGTAGAGGGGTGCTGGAGCGGCAACTCGGGGCCTGCCCTGCTGGATGCGGCCCTGAAAGGGCTGGGCCTGGCTCAGTTGCCGGATTACTACGTCGCTCCGCACCTGGCCAATGGTGAACTGATCTCGGTGCTGGAACCCTTCCAGCACCACGATACAGCGGTGTGGGCGGTCTACCCGCGCCACCGCCACTTGTCACCCAAGATTCGTCAACTGGTGGACTATCTGGTGGCCAATATCGGCCGTACCCTGCCCCAGGCCTGACACGCGCTGCTGGATTAACACTCGATGGCATTGACCGCGAGCCCTCCCTTGGAGGTCTCCTTGTATTTGTCCTGCATGTCGCGTCCGGTATCGCGCATGGTCTTGATCACTTTATCCAGCGAGACGAAGTGGTCGCCATCACCATGCAGCGCCATACGGGCGGCATTGATGGCCTTGACCGACGCAATGGCATTGCGCTCGATACAGGGGACCTGCACCAGCCCC
Organism: Halomonas sp. 141; assembly: GCF_002810305.1. Classification (NCBI taxonomy): domain Bacteria; kingdom Pseudomonadati; phylum Pseudomonadota; class Gammaproteobacteria; order Oceanospirillales; family Halomonadaceae; genus Halomonas; species Halomonas sp. 141. Next base: position 49,801 of record NZ_PINZ01000006.1, on the reverse strand, counting down.
GCCACCGGGTCACAGGTCAGCCCCAGGTTATGCTCCAGGCCAATTTCCGCAGCGTTTTCTACCTGCCGCGGCGTACCGCCCAGCACTTCGGCCAGCCCGGCCGCCGCCATGGCGCAGGCAGAGCCGACCTCCCCCTGGCAGCCTACCTCCGCCCCGGAGATCGAGGCATTCTTCTTGCACAGTATGCCCATGGCGCCCGCCGCCAACAGAAAATCGACCACGTCGGCATCGCAGGCGTCGGGTTCGAACTTCAGGTAATAGGCCAGCACCGCCGGAACGATACCGGCAGCCCCATTGGTGGGCGCCGTGACCATCCGCTTGCCGGCCGCGTTCTCTTCATTGACGGCCAGCGCAAACAGGTTGACCCAATCCATCACGCTGAAACTGCTGACGATCAGGCGCTGCTGGGCGGGCGGCGAAAGCAGTTGCTGATGCAGGGCGTTGGCGCGACGGCGCACGTTCAGCCCGCCGGGCAAACGACCGGTGGCTTTCAATCCGTTCTCGATACTGTCACGCATGGCGTGCCAGATCTTCAGCAGTTCGGTACGGATGGTGTCTTCGCTGCGCCAGGCTTTCTCGTTTGCCAGCATCAGCTGGCTGATACGCAAATCATTCGCCTGGCACAGTGCCAATAGCTCGTTACCCGATTCGAACGGATAAGGCAGCGCCGTCTTGTCCTCATCCAGCCCGCCCTGATCGGCACAGGCCTGGTCCACATAGAAGCCGCCGCCCAGCGAGTAGTAAGTGTTGGTCGCGATGACCCGCTCTTGCTGGTAGGCCGTGATCACCATGGCATTGGGATGAAAGGCCAGACAGGTCTCGTCCCACTCGATGTCTCGCGCACGGTCGAAGGGCAGCGAATGCCCATTGGGCAGCGTCAGTGGCGTCCCGCCGTCCAGCGCCGCCAGGCGTCCGGCAATGCTGTCGGGCTCGATGGACTCGGGCATTTCACCCATCAGGCCCATCACCACCGCATTGTCGGTGCCGTGGCCTACCCCAGTCGCGGCCAACGACCCGTGCAGCCGCACCACCAGCCGTGACACGGGCGCTTCCGGCAACGCCATCACGAAATCCCGCGCCGCGCGCATGGGCCCCACGGTATGCGAGCTGGACGGGCCAATGCCTATCCGAAACAGATCAAAGACGCTAATGGCCATGGTGACATCCGCCCCTCAACGGTCGTTATTGCTTTCATGTGGTTACTTTGCAGTGTTGCTCGCCATTCGTCGAGATATTCCTGGCACGTTCGACGTGTCAGCACAGAAAAGTGACGATATAATGAACATGCATTCATGTATGTTTGTTGTTTGACTGATTTCGCCTGACGTAGAGGAACCGTGATGCCACCCTCCTGGCCTATTGATTTTCGCACTGCGCTGCTGCGCGCGACACTCTATATACTCTTCATCGGAGGCATCGCCCAGGGCGCGTATCTGGAAGCGTTGTATCTGCCTACCGTGCGCTTTACCGAGCTGGGGTTCACCGAGCTGACCCAGACCTTCATTCTGATCAGTTGCTGTACCCTGCTCCTCTACGTACGCCATGTACTGAAAGTATGGCCCACGGTGACCCTGCTGCTGCTGGCCTTCCTCGCTGCCTCGCTGGTACGTGAGCAGGACTACTTTCTCGATGAGTACGTCGCACGGCATATCTGGAAAATCCTGGTCGCCATGATCATCCTCCCCTCACTGGCCTGGGTCGTGTACCAGCGCCAGCGTTTTCTGGAGGAGTTTCGCCACTTCAGCAATAGCTTTGCCTTTGGGCTGTTTGCAGGCGGCGTACTGGTTACTTATGTATTTTCACGCCTATATGGCAGGCAAGTGTTTTGGCGCGCCGTATTGGAGGAGCAGTACGTCCGGGTTTTCAAGGATGCGGCAGAAGAAGTGGTCGAGCTGCTGGGCTATAGCCTGATTCTGTTTGCCATGATCGAGCTGCTCCTGCTGGCCCGACGCCTGCACCTTGCTCGCCAGAAAAGCGCCTGACACCCTGCCAATCGGTTCTTTTTGCCGTCTTTGGGAGCACCGCCAGGGACGGCATTTCATTTTTTACATCCCGCTATACGTAAAGCCATTTGCGCCCCCTTGACCATCCACGTAGTGTCGTCCCCCACACTGCTTTGGGCAATTTTGCTAAAAAACAACCAACTGACGACACAAACGTTATGAATACACCAAACAATCGTGAAAATACGCTAAAACGCGGGGCGTTCACTCGCTTCCTGGATAGCGTCGAATGGCTGGGCAACTTGCTGCCTCACCCGGTGACACTGTTCGCCATCCTGTGTGTGCTGGTGGTGGTCGGCAGCGGCATTGCGGGGGCGCTAGGGGTATCGGTAGCCGACCCACGCCCAGCCAATGAAGGCGAGTGGATTGCCGTCAATTCATTGCTCAACGCCGAGGGCCTGCGCCGTCTTGTCACCGAAATGGTGACCAACTTCACCAGTTTTGCGCCCTTGGGTACCGTACTGGTGGCCATGCTGGGGGTGGGTGTGGCCGAGCACTCGGGCCTGCTGTCGGCCAGCATGCGCGCGCTGGTACTCAACCGCTCACCGCGCATCGTCACCTATGCCGTGGTATTTGCGGGCATCATGTCGAACATGGCAGCCGAGCTTGGCTATGTGGTGCTGATTCCGCTGGCGGCGATGATCTTTCATTCGCTGGGCAGACATCCGCTGGCCGGTCTGGCAGCCGCGTTTTGTGGCGTCTCCGGCGGCTACAGCGCCAACCTCTTGATCGGTACCGTCGACCCGCTGCTCTCGGGCATCACCCAGGAAGCCGCTCGCCTGCTGGACCCGGCGTACATCGTCGGGGCCGAAGCCAACTGGTTCTTCATGTTTGCCAGCACCTTTTTCGTCACTCTGATTGGCGGCCTGGTCACGGAACGTATCGTCGAGCCGAAGCTGGGCAAGTTCGATACGGCCTATGCCGACAGCGATATCGATCAGCAGCGCATGGAGGGCCTGTCCGACACCGAAAAGCGGGCACTGAAGGGCACCGGCCTGGCCACTCTGGCACTCATCGCCCTGGTGGCCATCATGGTGGTGCCTGAAGGCGGCATTCTGCGCGACCCCGAGACCGGGCTGATCAGCGGCTCCCCCTTCCTGCGCGGCATCGTGGTGATCGTGGCCGTTTCGTTCAGTGTGCTGGGCTTCATCTATGGTCGCTTGGCAGGCACCATGCACAATGACCGCGACGTGGTGGACGCCATGGCCAAGAGCATGAGCAGCCTGGGCCTCTATATCGTGCTGGTCTTTTTTGCCGCTCAGTTCGTGGCGCTGTTCAACTGGAGCAACTTTGGCACGGTGACCGCCATTGCCGGGGCCGACCTGCTGGAGTCCCTGGGGCTGCGCGGGCCTGGACTATTTGCGCTGTTCATCATCATGTGCGCCTTCATCAACCTGTCGCTGGGCAGCGCATCGGCGCAGTGGGCCGTGACGGCCCCCATCTTCGTGCCCATGCTGATGCTGATGGGCTACGCCCCGGAAGTGATTCAGGCCGCCTACCGGATCGGCGACTCGGTCACCAACCTGATCACCCCGATGATGAGCTATTTCGGGCTGATTCTGGCCGTAGCGACCCGCTACCGCAAGGATATGGGCATTGGCACCCTGGTAGCGCTCATGCTGCCTTATACCCTGTTCATGCTGATCGGCTGGAGCCTTCTGTTCTTCCTCTGGGTGTTCGTACTGGGTCTGCCCGTAGGACCGGGCTCCGCGACTCACTACACCCTGTAAAGGCTTCAACAAAAGGCGGCAAGGTGCTATTGGCACCTTGCCCAACAGCTGCCCACAAAAAAGCCCGCCGTGTTTCCACGGCGGGCTTTTTCGAGCGACGCTTACTCGTCCAGGAAGGAGCGCAGCGGCTCGGAACGGCTGGGATGACGCAGCTTGCGAAGCGCCTTGGCTTCGATCTGACGGATCCGCTCGCGGGTCACGTCGAACTGCTTGCCGACTTCTTCCAGGGTGTGATCGGTATTCATGTCGATACCGAAACGCATGCGCAGCACCTTCGCTTCGCGAGCGGTCAAACCACCGAGGACGTTACGGGTCGCTTCGATCAGGCCTTCGCCGGTCGCCATATCGATGGGCAGCAGCATGGTGCTGTCCTCGATGAAGTCACCCAGGTGAGAGTCGTCGTCGTCACCAATCGGCGTCTCCATGGAGATCGGTTCCTTGGCGATCTTGAGCACCTTGCGCACCTTGTCTTCCGGCATTTCAAGACGCTCGCCCAGCTCTTCAGGGGTCGGCTCGCGGCCCATTTCCTGCAGCATCTGACGCGACACACGATTGAGCTTGTTGATGGTCTCGATCATGTGGACCGGAATACGAATGGTACGCGCCTGATCCGCGATGGAGCGCGTAATGGCCTGACGAATCCACCATGTCGCGTAGGTGGAGAACTTGTAGCCACGGCGATACTCGAACTTGTCCACCGCTTTCATCAGACCGATATTGCCTTCCTGAATCAGATCCAGGAACTGCAGGCCACGGTTGGTGTACTTCTTGGCGATCGAGATCACCAGACGCAGGTTGGCCTCGACCATCTCTTTCTTGGCCCGGCGCGCCTTCGCTTCACCGATGGAGAGCTTGCGGTTGACTTCCTTCAGGTCCGCCACCGTCAGCTGCACCATGTCTTCCTCGAACGCAATTTTGCGCTGAGAGCGTGCGATGTCGGCACGCAGTGGCTCAAGACGGTCGGCATACTTGGGCTGCGCTTCCTGGAAAGCGTCCAGCCACGACGAATCCGACTCATGCCCCGGAAAGGACTTGATGAAGGTCTTGCGCGGCACCTTGGCTTTCTTGACGCACAGCTGCATGACCGCCTTTTCCTGGGCACGCACCTGCTCCACGCTGATGCGGATCTGCCCCACCAGGCGCTCGAAGTGCTTGGGCACCAGTTTGATGGGTGAGAACAGCTCGGCCAGACGTGCCTGCTCGGCTTTCAGCTCGCTACTGCCACGGCCAAACTTGGCCAGCGCCGCTTCGACGGCGGCGTTCTGCTCACGGATCTGCTCGAAACGCGCCTTGGCTTCTTCCGGGTCCGGGCCACCTTCGCTGGCGTTGGTGTCCTCGTCATCGTCGTCATCGTCGCTGTCGATATCATCGTCATCGCTCAGCTCGGCATCGACTTCCGGCTCGGGGGTTTCCGCTTCGGCCACCCCAGGAATGCCTTCATCGGGGTCGATGAAGCCAGAGAACAGGTCGGAAAGGCGCCCTGGCGCTTCCTCGTCCTGGGTTGCGTCGTAGGCTTCGAGGATGGAGGCAACGGCACCGGGCAGGTACGCAAGCGCCGACATGACCTCCCGCGTGCCCTCTTCGATCCGCTTGGCGATTTCGATTTCGCCTTCACGGGTCAGCAGCTCCACCGTGCCCATCTCGCGCATGTACATGCGGACCGGGTCGGTAGTGCGACCGACGTCGCTTTCCACGGCGGCGAGTGCCGCAACGGCCTCTTCCGCAGCGGATTCGTCCGTGGAGTGATCCGACATCATCAAAGTGTCTTCATCTGGCGCTTCTTCAACGACACTGATACCCATGTCGTTGATCATGCCAATGATGTCTTCCACTTGATCCGGGTCGGCGATATCCTCGGGTAGATGGTCGTTGACCTCGGCATAGGTCAGGTAGCCCTGTTCCTTGCCGCGCGCGATCAACTCCTTCAGACGTGACTGCTGCTGCGCATTTCCAGCCATAGAAACCCTATCTCGACGAAGAAGAATGAAACACCTGGGGCGCTGAATCGATTAAACTCAACAAGCCGAACAGTATAGCGTAAATAGCGGGATTTTTTCCAGCGAAACGTATTTGCGCGGTCATTCAGGTGTGTTAGGTTGTTCGGTTAGCCAATACTTGGCGGCATAACCTCTATGTGGCCCTGAAGTTCGAGATTTCAACCCCTCACCTCTTGCAACCACCTTGTGCATTAGCGGCCCTGGGTCAACTCCATCACCAACCCGGCCAACCGCTGCCGCTGCTCCTTATCCAGTTTTTGCCCTGAGCGCTCCAGCGCCAGCAAGGCATCGTACTCTTCCTGAGGCGAACGCTTGCGCTGCTGCTCGACCAAGTGTTCGACCAGCCCGGTCAGCTCGGCTTCACGGGTCGCCCTGGGAATCAGCAGCTCACGCGCGGCCAACTCTGCCAGCACACGCCCCTCATCACTGCCCTGAAAGTGCGCCAGCACCACTTGCGGGCTGCGGTAGCGTCCGGCGCGCAGCAGGGCAATCAGGTCGCGGCACAGCGATGCCTGCGGATCCTGACCAGGCAGCCAATCCTGCGTTTCCGGCAGAACGGCCACCAGCGTCGGCTCATGCAGCAACAGCTGCACGATGCGTCCCACGGTGGAGAGCGTCCGCGAGGTGCTCGCCTGTCGCGATGGCCGACCGCCGCGCGGGCGGGCCTGCTCTTCCGGCATCGCCTGCGCATCGACCGGTTCCCACTGCGGCGACGCCCTGGAGGCCGCCGCCACGCGTTTGTCCAGCAACCCCTGCAACTGCGCCTGGGCCAACCCACTTCGCTTGGCGAGCGTCTCCAGCAGCAGCGACTTCAGTATGCCTTCCGGGACCTTCTGCAGCGCCTCCAGCACGTGACTGGCGAAGCGCTCGCGCCCTTCCACCGTCTGCAAGTCGCGCCCCTGGGCAGCCTGTTCGAACAGAAACTCCGACAGCGGCATGGCACAGGTCACGCGGTCTTCGAAGGCCTCGCGACCCTCGCGGCGCACCAGCGAGTCCGGGTCGTCCCCTTCCGGCAAAAACAGAAACCGCGCCTCGCGGCCATCGATCATCTGCGGCAGCGCGGTTTCCAGCGCACGGCTGGCCGCCTGACGCCCGGCGCGGTCACCGTCGAAACAGAACACCACGCGACTGACCAGACGAAACAGCCGCAACAGATGATCTTCGGTGGTGGCGGTGCCCAGCGTGGCCACGGCGTTGTGAATGCCGTACTGCGCCAGCGCCACCACGTCCATGTAGCCCTCGACCATCACCAGCTGTTCCAGCTTGCTGGTCGCCTGACGCGCCTCGTACAGGCCGTAGAGCTCGCGCCCCTTGTGAAAGACAGGCGTCTCCGGCGAGTTGAGGTATTTGGGCTGCTCATCCCCCATGACCCGACCGCCAAAGGCGATGGTCCGACCGCGCAAATCGCGTATCGGGAACATCACCCGGTCGCGGAAGCGATCATAGGTACGCCCGGTGTCCTCGCGATGAATCAGCAGACCGTACTCGATCTGCACCGGCTCACCGATGCCCTTGGCGCTCAGATGCTGCTTCAGCGCCTCCCACCCGCCGGGGGCATAACCAATCCCGTAGGTGGTCATCACATCTGGCGAGAGGCCGCGCCCCTGCAAGTAGCGCTGGGCCGCCTGGCCCTCCTGCATCTTCAATCGCTCGCGATAGAAGCTGGCCGCCACCTCGAGAAGATTGACCCCTTCCTTGCGCTTTTTCTCCCGCTGCTGGGCACGCGGGTCGTCCGCCCCTTCCCTGGGCACGTCCAGCCCCAGCCGTCCGGCCAGTTGCTCGACTGCCTCGGGAAAGGGCAGCTTGTCGTATTCCATCAAAAAGCGTAGCGCATTACCGTGGGCACCACAGCCAAAGCAGTGATAAAACTGCTTGTCGGCACTAACGGTAAACGAAGGTGTTTTTTCCTGATGAAAAGGACACAGGCCGGAAAAATTACGGCCCGCTTTCTTGAGCTGTACGCGCTCCCCCACCACCTCGACCACGTCGACGCGGCCAAGCAGATCGTCGATAAATCGCTGTGGAATTTGACCTGCCATGGGCTGAGGGCATCCTCGCGTAACACGCTTGTGGGCGGGTCTAACGTCATCAGGCCACGCGCCTGATCACCTTAAACCGCGCAAAACAGACAACACGAAACGAAAAACAAACGGCCACCTGGTGGCGGCCGCTTGGCATCCCTCTTGAGACAACCAGCCAACTGCTCTGGCTCTCTCCAGGTACGGATCAATAGAGCCGTTCGAAACGCTTACGCTCACGCTGCAACTTCTTGGCGTGACGCTTTACGGCAGCTGCCGCTTTGCGCTTGCGCTCAGCAGTCGGCTTCTCGTAGTGCTCGCGACGACGTACTTCAGACAGAACGCCAGCTTTTTCGCAAGAACGCTTGAAGCGACGCAGGGCGACGTCAAACGGCTCGTTATCACGTACTTTTACAGAAGGCATTAAGCACTCACCTACCTTAAGGAGTCTTGAGTTCGGATAGTACGCACACCGAACAAGACGGTGTACGACCCAGTTTTACAGCGCACAGTAGTCTAGTCGTGGTTGGCCATCTTTGCAAATGCTTACGCCCAGCGGGCACGACAATGCTAGACTAGCCGGTTTCGGGTACCTGCCTTTTCAATCAGATGAGTGCTTTTGCCATGCGTGTACTGGGCATCGAGACATCCTGCGACGAAACCGGCGTCGCCATTTACGACACGGCCTACACCGGCGGTCAGGGTCTGCTGGCCGATGCCCTGTATAGCCAGATCGCCATGCACGCCGAATATGGCGGCGTAGTGCCCGAACTGGCCTCTCGGGATCACACACGCAAGCTGCTGCCGCTCATCGAACAGGTATTGAAAGAGGCCAACCTTTCCCGCCACGACCTGGACGGCATCGCCTATACGGCGGGCCCGGGATTGGTGGGGGCGCTGATGGTCGGTGCCAGCACCGCCCATGGCATGGCCAGGGCGCTGAACATCCCCGTATTGGGGGTGCATCACATGGAAGGCCACCTGCTGGCCCCCATGCTGGAGGAGGAGGCTCCTGCCTTTCCCTTCGTGGCCCTGCTGGTCTCCGGCGGCCACACCCAGCTGGTGGAAGTACAGGGGCTGGGTTGCTATCGACTCCTGGGCGAATCGGTAGACGATGCGGCCGGTGAGGCCTTCGACAAGGCCGCCAAGATGCTGGGCCTGGCGTACCCAGGCGGCCCGCTGGTGGCCAAACTGGCCGAACAGGGCGACCCTAAACGCTTTCGCTTCCCGCGCCCCATGACCGACCGCCCCGGGCTCGATTTCAGCTTTTCAGGCCTGAAGACCCACACCTTGACGACGATTCGCCAGCTGGAAGCCGCAGGCGAGCTGGACGAACAGGCCAAAGCCGACGTGGCACGCGCCTTCGAAGAGGCCGTCGTGGACACGCTGGTCATCAAATGCCGCCGAGCCCTGGACGAGACCGGCCTGAAACGCATCGTGATGGCGGGGGGTGTGAGTGCCAATACGCGGCTGCGCGAGCGTCTGGCCCTGGAGACCCAAAAGCGCCAGGCCCGTGCCTACTACCCCCGTGGGCGCTTCTGTACCGACAATGGCGCCATGATTGCCTACGTGGGCGCCCAGCGTCTGGCGGCAGGAGAGCGCGACGAAAGCGGTATCATGCAGGCCACCCCGCGCTGGCCACTGGACACGCTGACAGCGCCCCTCAGTACCACCCGATAAGCCGTTGGCCTATTTGCGCAGCGGAGGCTCTTTCCCCTGCCGCCAGCGACGAATATTGAGCACGTGGCGGGTCAGTACCAGCAAGCTGAACCCGCCCACCACGCCGGTGTAGGCTGGCGCCAGCCAAGCGCACAGCAGGGGCGCCAACAGCGCGCTCGCAACCGACGCCAGCGCGGCGGTACCCAACCGCCACGCCATCAGCGCCCAGGAAAGGGCGCTGAGCAGCGCAACGCTGGGCACCAGCACCAGCAACACCCCGAAGGCGCTGGCGACGGCCTTGCCACCTCGAAACCCATACCAGAGCGGGAAACTGTGGCCCAGCAGCACCGCCAGCCCTACCAGCCCCTGCCACATAATCGGCAAGGCCAGCCACTTGGCGGCCAAGACCACCGGCACCGCCTTCAAGGCATCCAGCGCCAGGGTGGCCGCCGCCAGCCGGGGGCCATACAGCCGTAACACGTTGGAAAATCCGGGGTTACAGGAACCGCAAAAGCGCGGGTCGGCCACGCCTGCCCAGCGACAGACACTCACTGCCGCCAGCCAACTGCCGCTCAAGTACCCCAAGACGATCCACAGCATCCCCTGCTCACCCTGCCTCTCATCAGCCAGCGCCGCCGCCTGACTGTCGTTTATGGTCGTCCTCAAGTACAATCGCCCGCTTGTCGACGCTGGGGAATGGCCTGTGGACCGCATATTGATTGAAGCACTCACCGTAGATACCGTGATTGGCGTATACGATTGGGAGCGCACCATCACGCAATCGCTGAGCCTGGATCTCTCGCTGGCCACCGATATCCGGCCTGCCGCCGTCACCGATGATTTGCGTCTGACCCTCGATTATGCCGCGATCTGCCAGCGAATCCAGCAGTTCGCCGATGAGCACCAGTTTGCGCTGGTCGAAACCTTTGCCGAGCGGCTGGCCGCCTGTTTACAGCACGAGTTTCCGATTAGCTGGCTGCAGCTGCGTGTGCGCAAGCCCGGTGCAGTGCCCCAGGCGACCAGCGTCGGACTGGAAATCACCCGCGGCAGCCTGCCAAAGGCTAGCAAGGATAGCGACCCATGAACCTGGTCACGCTTAGCCTGGGCAGCAATATCGACCCGGAAAAACACATCCGCCTGTGCCTGGACGCCCTGGCAGAGACGTTTGGCGAACTGCAGATATCGCGCATTTTCGAGAGCGAGCCGGTCGGATTCAAGGATAGCCGCAATTTTTACAATCTGGTGGTGGCGTTCCACAGCGACTGGTCTGTGGCCAGACTACAGGCCTGGGCCAAGGCATTGGAAATGGCCCATGGGCGGACGCCTGACATGGTCAAGTGTAGCCCGCGCGCCCTGGATATCGACCTGCTGACCGTGGGAAATGCCTGTGGTGTGGTCGATGACGTAGCCCTGCCCCGGGCTGAAATCACCCAGAACGCTTTCGTACTGCAACCGCTGGCAGAGCTGCTGCCCGACGAGCGACACCCTCGCTGCGATACGCCTTACGCCACGCTGTGGCAACGCTTTTCCCTGGGCCATCAGCGACTGTGGGCCATCGACTTTCATTGGCAAGGGCGCTTCGTTTCCCAGGCCGACCCCTTGCCGCGCAAGGTCCACGCCCGCTAAAGCGCTGCCGCCACGGCCTCGCGCCGCCGTTGACGCAGCGCTTCTCCCAAGGCTGCCCCTCGGTAGCCTTCGCCCATCAACACCTGAGGGCTGACCGCGCAGGCGGCTTGCCAGGCCGCCTCCAGCACGGGGCGCAAGCCAGGCGAAAGCCGCTCCAGCAACTGCAGTTGCGCGCTGACCTGGGTAGGCTTGCGCCAGCCATCCAGACGCTCCAGCCAGCACAGCACTTTCTCGGCTTCCAGTGGGGCTGCCAGCAGCGCCTTGGTCGAGGCGGCATGGCGTGCCAGCTGCGCAACGCTATTGGGCAGCTTCAAACGCACGGTCAGGGCCTCGCGCTGTGACTCGCTCAGCACCGACACCAGCAGCGCATAGCGCCAGTGCGCCAGCGGCGGCTCGCGCTGTTCGGGAGCTGCCTGCATGGCCTCCAGGGCCTGAGCCAGACACGCTTTCGCTGCCAGCTCAGGCCACCACGCCGCCAACGCATCACACGCGGCCAGGGTCGTGAAATAGCACTCGGGGCTGGGTTCGGCCAGCGCTTTTTCGGTCTCGACCCACACGCGCTCGGCTGCCAGATGCGCCAGCTCTCCGCTGCGGCTGACCGCGCGCATCAAGTCCAGAGTGTCCGGCGCAACGGCAAACCCCATGGAGGCATAGCGGGCTAAAAAACGCGCAGTCCGCAGTACGCGCAAGGGGTCTTCACTGAAGGCGGGGGAGACATGGCGAAGCCAGCGTTGCTCGATGTCCCGCTGTCCGTGATAAGGGTCGGTCAAATGCCCATCCGCCGCCTGGGCGATGGCATTGATGGTCAGATCCCGACGGGAGAGATCCTCTTCCAGCGTCACGTCGGGGCTGGCGTGCACCTCGAACCCGCCATACCCATGGCCCGACTTGCGCTCGGTACGCGCCAGCGCGTACTCCTCCTGGGTAGCCGGGTGCAGGAACACCGGAAAATCGCGCCCTACAGGTTTGAATCCACGCTGCTGCATCATGTCGGGGGTTGCCCCCACCACCACCCAGTCGTGATCCACCACGGGCCACCCCAACAGCTCGTCCCGCACGGCCCCACCCACGCGGTAGACCTCCAGCCCTTGGGTGTATGCATCCAGCTGAAACATCAGCGGCCTCCCTGCTGGCTGGGCACGCTGACACGCTGGCCGCTCTCCAGCACCAGCGCGCTCAGCGAACCACCCCACACGCACCCGGTATCGATCCCGTGCACATCCACCTTCGCGCCAGGGGTGCACCCCTCTAGCGCCGCCCAATGGCCAAACAGCAGGCGCAGGTCGTCGGCACGGGGAAACTGGAACCAGGGCGCAAAGCCCGCAGGCGCGCTCTCCAGCCCCTCCTTGGCAGCAAAATCGAGCCGCTCCTGGGCATCGATGAAGCGCATCCGAGTAAACACATTGACGATGCAGCGCAGCCTGTCCATGCCTTCGAGCTGGTCGTGAAAGCGGTCAGGCTGATTGCCGAACAGTTGACTCAGGAAAGCTCCCGCCTGCTCGCTGCCCAGTGCCGCTTGTACTTCTCCGCTCAGTGCCAGCGCCCGTTCAGCGCTCCAACTGGGCAGCAGCCCGGCGTGGGTCATCAGCGTGTTATCGGCCTGTACCGCAAGAGGAAGGCTTTGCAGCCAGTCCAGCAAATCGTCACGGTGGGGCGAAGACAGAATGTCGTCCAGCGTGTCGTGGCGCTTGAGCTTGCCGCCCCCCCGTGCCACCACCAGCAGGTGGAAATCGTGGTTCCCCAGCACGCTGCGTGCGGCGCTGCCCAGCGCTTTCACTTCCTGCAGGCAGGCCAGGGAGCCAGGCCCTCGGTTGATCAAATCGCCCACCAGCCAGAGCGTATCGCGGGCGGGATCAAAGCTGATTTTATCCAGCAAGGCGACAAACTCGGCATGACATCCATGCAGGTCGCCAATGACATAAGTGCTCATGGGTAAAGGCCTGTTAACGCATTGACGGAGTTGGCTGGCGTGGGCGGCTTGCCGAGCATGGAAAACCGCCGACGAAGGCTCCCGCCTCAATGCAGCTGGCGGGGCACCGCTAACCGAAAGGGCGAGACGGGCACATCGAACGCCCGCTGGGTGTAGGTGTTCAACAAGGTGTAAGCCCCCTCCATGACACCTACCGGGGTTTGCAGTATCGCTCGGCTGGTATAGCGGAACCGTTGCCCCGGGCCAATCAGCGGCTGCTGACCCACCACGCCCTTGCCGCGCACTTCCTGGCTGTCGCCATTGCCCTGGGTGATTTTCCAGTAGCGTGCCATCAGCTGCACGCTATGGGGGCTTTGGTTGTGCACCGTCACGGTGTAGCTGAACACGTAGCGGGCCTCGCTGGCACTCGACTCGGCGTCCTGAAACTCTGGCGTGACGCTGACCTCGATCTCCAGCCCGCTCACGCGTCACCACTCCGCTGTTCCACGTCCTCATTGGCGGCCACATGATTGGCGATGGTCACGTATTCCGCCACGGTCAGGGTTTGCGGGCGCCGGGCAGGGTCGATGCCCAACGCTTCCAGGGCCTCTGCACTGACCCGCCCCTTCAGGTTGTTGCGCAGCGTCTTGCGGCGCTGCCCAAAGGCCAGCTTGACCAGCTCGAAAAGCAGGGCCGGATCATCGGCCACCTGGGGTAGCGATGCATGGGGCGTCAGCCGCACGATGGCGGAATCGACCTTGGGACGGGGCACGAAGGCTTCCGGTGGCACGATGAACAGCTGGTCCACCTGACAGTAATACTGCGCCATCACCGAGAGCCGCCCCCAATCGGTGCTGCCGGGCTCGGCCGCCAGGCGCTCCACCACCTCTTTTTGCAGCATGAAGTGCATATCGGCGATGGCTGGCCCCATGGTCAGCAGGTGCACGATCAGCGGCGTCGAAATGTTGTAAGGCAGATTCCCCACCACGCGCAGCGGCTGACCGTCGCCCTTGAGGGCGGCAAAATCGAACTTCAGTGCGTCGCCTTCGTGAATCACGAATTCGGGGTAGTTGAAAAACTGCACCCGCAACCCCGGAATCAGATCTCTATCCAGCTCGATGACTTCCAGCTTGCCGGTAGCTTCCAGCAAGGGAGCAGTGAGCGCGCCCTGGCCGGGACCGATTTCGACCAGCCGATCGCCTTCACGCGGCCCGATGGCACGGACAATCCGTGAAATGATCCCGAGATCACGGAGAAAGTTTTGACCGAAGCGTTTACGAGCACGGTGCTGCTGGGGCACTTGAGACATCTAACAGGGTTCCTTGGAGGGTTGATTCATGGGGCGGCCTGAGAGGAGGCACGCTGGGTGGCCAGCCGCTGGGCGAGTGCCACCGCCACGCCCAGGCTGGAGGGGTTGGCAATGCCGCGGCCTGCCAGGTCCAGCGCCGTGCCATGGTCTACCGAGGTGCGTACCAGCGGCAGCCCCAGGGTGATGTTGGCAGCCTGACCAAAGCCCGCGTATTTTAGCACTGCCAGGCCCTGGTCGTGGTACATCGCCAGTACCGCATCGACCCCCGCCAGATGGCGTGGGGTAAACAGGGTATCGGCCGGGAACGGGCCTTCCACGTTCAGGCCCTCGGCACGCAGCGCCTGCAGGGTGGGCGTGATGATTTCCAGCTCTTCGCGGCCCAGGTGACCATCTTCACCCGCATGGGGGTTGAGCCCACACACCGCCACCCTGGGCTGGGCGATACCAAATTGACGCTGCAGGTCCGCCACCAGCAGGCGGCTGATGCGCGCAATGCGCTCGCCGGTGATGGCATCCGCCACATCGCGCAGCGGAAGATGGGTGGTCACCAGAGCAACCCGCAGGTCGCTTTCGCCCTGCCACTGTGGCGACGTGGCGTGCAGCGCAGCGTCCGTGGCCAACAGCATGACCACCTCATCCACGCCGCAGGCGTCCCGCAGCCACTCGGTGTGGCCCGTGAAGTGCGGGTAGCCGCCTTCGATGATCACCCCCTTGTGCAGCGGGGCAGTCACCATGGCCGCCGCGTGTCCGGCCAGGCAGGCATCCACTGCCGTCTGCAGGGTGTCCAGCACATAGCCTGCATTGGCAGGGTCCAGCACGCCGGGTGTGGCCGGTGCGCGCAAGGCGACCGGCCATACCACCAGGCGCCCTGGCGAGGAGACCTGCTGGCTGCCCGGCGCGGCGACCACGATCTCCACCGTGAGCGCGAGCAACGCCGCCCGCTGGGCGAGCAGCGTCGGGTCGCCTACCGCCACGGTGTTGTTCAGACGCCCCTGGGCCGCCAGCATCAGCGTCAGCTCGGGGCCGATACCGGCGGGCTCTCCGGTGGTGATCAGCAGCGGCAGCGCCATTACAGGCGAATGTCCACGAAGGCCTGTTCGCGAATTTCACGCCGCCATACTTCCAGCTCTTCATTGGCTCGACGCTGGAAGATGGCCTGGCGCACCTGCTCGCGACGGCTCTCTTCGGTCACGTCCTGACGACGACGCTCCAGCACTTCGATCACGTGGTAGCCAAACTGCGAGCGCACCGGCTCGGACAGCTGGTTGGGGCCAAGCGAGTTCATGGCCTCTTCGAAGGCAGGCACCGTCTGGCCGGGGCGCACCCAGCCCAGGTCGCCGCCGTTCATGCCGCTTCCCCGGTCATCGCTGAGTTCACGGGCAACGGTGGCAAAGTCTTCGCCCTGCTGCAGGCGCTGGCGAGCCTGCTCTGCACGGCTACGTGCTTGCGCTTCGCCACGGGTGGGCGTCAGCTCGACCAGCACGTGGCGCGCACGGGTCTCTTCGATGAACGACTGGCCCTGCTGAGAGGGCTGCTGCTCGAGAAAGCGCTCCACTTCCCGGTCCGACACGGAAACCCGCTGGCTGATCTGACGCTGCTGCACCTGACGCATCAACATTTCGCGCCGCACTTCCTCACGCACGCTGGCCAGGCTCATGCCATCGGCTTCCACGGCATCGGCAAACTGATCCAGGCTCATGCCATTGGACTCGGCAATGCTACGCAGCTGACGATTCAGCTCGGTGTCGTCCACGCTCAGGTTGGCACGGCTGGCCATCTGCAGCTGAATTTCGTCCATCACCATGCGCTCCAGCACCTGCCGGGCCAGCTGGCTGCGGGGCGGCAGTTGGCCGCCTTGAGCGGCCGCCTGCTGCTCGATTTCCGCGATGCGTTCGTTCAACTCGCTGCGCATGATGACACCATCGTTGACCACGGCCACGACGCTATCCAGCGGCTGACGCTGTGTGGACTCGAAGCTCTGGGCCTGAACGGTCAAGGGTACCAGGGCAGCGCCAGCGCCCAGGCAAAGCGTCATCATGGTGCCCGCTGAAAGCTGTCTTGCCCGCTGGGTGAGCTTGCGGGTCCGCAGGGTCTTTCTGATCGTCATAAAAAGTCTCTTTCAGTCGCCATTCAAGGTGATCGTTAAAGGGGTGTGGGGCGGTAGCCTGGGATCGCCTGTTCAAAGTAGCTGTCGGCTTCCTGGCCAACACCGCCAAGACCACGGAAGACAAAGCGCAGGAACAGGCCACGGTCGCTAAAGTCGTCTTCCACTCTGGCGGTATCGTTGTCGTCTATCCACTCCCGCCAGACAAGCTGTACGCCGTAGCAGCAGTCGTTCCACTGCAAGCCCGCCAACTGCTCCAGAGGACGATCGTTGGTTTGATCGTGCAGGTAGCGGCCAATCAAATCAATCCTTGGGCTGGCTTTCCAGGCCAGCGACAGGTCCCACTCTTCACGACTGTAGTCGCGGAAGCCGTCGTCACCGGGCACCACGGAAGGATCGAACCCTTCGATCTCCCAGCGGTAGCCAAGGTTCACTACGTGGCCATCAGGATGACGATAACGCAGGTCGACGCTGGAGCGTTCGGTCTGCTCACGCTCGTCGTCATAGAGCCATTCATAGCCCGTACTCCAACGGTCATTGATCTGCCACTCCAGCCGTGTCACCAGCGGCGAGCGATCCCGCGTGGCCTGATAGCGGCTCAGCGGATTGGCGTCGGGGGCATCTTCCGGACGCGGCGGCAGCGTGCTCGGGTCACCGTCACTGTCGATGCGCCGCTCGGCAAAGTAGAGGCTCTGGCCAACGCCCAGCGTCAAGCGATCACGCCCGGCGCTGTCTTCGATCAACCGAGACTGCACGCCCAACGAGACGCGATTCAGATCACCGACCCGGTCAGCCCCCGAGAAGCGGTGCGGGGACCAGAGCTGATCCCAGGAGAATGCCCGTTCACGGCTATCGAAGTCCGGCAGTTGGGTCTGGTTGGTACGCGGCACGTAGGCGTAGTTGATACGGGGCTCGAGAGTCTGGCGATAGTCACGCCCGCCCAGCTCAAGCTCACGCTCGAAGACCAGCCCACCGTCGATGGAGGTGATGGCGACGCTACGCGAGGGCGACGTATCGCGGTCCGTGATACGGTCGCCGTAATCCAGTTCGTAGGCGGTATGCCACAGCTCGCTGCGCGGTTCGATATAGCCCCAGGGCTGCTCATAGCGCCAGCCCACGCTGGGGGTCAGGTGCAGGCGGGTACCAATGGCGGCTTCCCGCTCGGGGACCCGCCGTTCGTCCACGTCACGCCAGAAATAGGTCGCGTTGGAGCGCCACTGGGTATAAAACCCGCTGCCCAACTGCCAGTCCGAGTTGGCGGTCAGGCTGGGCAGGCGGTAGAAAGGGCGATCGGTATCGCTGAGCGGGTCTTCCAGGCGCTGAAACCCCTGGGCCCTGGCGTCCAGCTGCCAGCGCTCGCCGCGGTAGTCCACCTGCGCCAGACGCTCCATGCTGACCCGATCACCGCTGCCGAACTCACCACCAAAGTCGTCGAAATAGCGCCCATCGCTGGCCGCTCCGTAGCGCAATTGATAGTCGCTGCGCGGGGCCAAGGCACCGGCGTGCTGCGCATCGATGTACCAGCGCTCTTCGCCTTCGAAGCGATTGTCTCCGGTGCTGCTGCCACCATCGCTGCCCAGGAAACCACCCTCCACGATCCCCTGGCTTTGCTCGAACAGGTAGCGATACTCGCCATTGAGCAGCAGCCCACGGTCCGACATCCAGCGCGGTGTAATGGTGGCGTCATGGTTAGGCGCAATGTTCCAGTAAAACGGCTGAGCATAGTCAAAGCCGTCACTGGAGAAGCTCAGCGTGGGCGACAGCAGCCCCGTGTGGCGGCGGTCATCGATGGGAAAACGCAGCCAGGGCCAGTAAAAAATCGGTACGTCCTTGACCTGCAGGCGCGCGTGGCGTGCCGTGCCGAATCCGGTGGCCTGGTTCAACTGGATATCGCTACCCACCAGTTGCCAGCTGTTGGCACCCGGATCACAGGTAGTGAAAGTGGCATCGCGCAGGCGATACTGCTCCTCTCCGGTTTGCTCCAGCTGGCTGGCCTGGCCGCGCAGGTGCTGCTCATAGAGCACGTAATGGCTATTGCGCAGCGAGGCACGATCCTCGTTGAGCATCAGCGTGGCCTGCTCACCACGCACCATGGCCTGACCGTCACGGATGACCAGGTCACCTTCGGCATCGACGCGTTGGCGGTCCGCCGGAACAAAGACCTGATCGGCCTGCAGCTCGGTATTGCCGCGACGCAAGACCACATCGCCGCGCAGCAGCGCTTCGCCATCCGCGGCATAATCCGCTTCATCGGTTTCCACCAAGAGCGTTTCCGGGTTCTCTTGCGCAGGCAAACGATAGTCGGGCATCACATAGCGCCCACGGCACAGCTGTTGGCGTGCTTCGTCCTGCCCCCAGGGCTGCCAGTCCAGCGCGTCAGCAGGCAATGGCTGACCCTGCGCCACCGCTGACAGCGAGGCACCGGCGAGCACACTGCCCAACAGCGTTTGCGCAACCGGAGTGGTGCGCGAGATTCGCTTGCCCATGTTCGTTATCCTTGGCATCCAGAATCGGTATTATACAGCCCGCATCATGCCCGACCAGCAAGGAGCTTGCATGTCCTCTTCCAGGATTGACGCCCTCACCCAGTGGGCAGCGCAGCATCATGGCCTTGAGCCCGCGCATATTCAATTAGCACCGGCGGGCGGTGACGCCAGTTTTCGGCGCTATTTTCGCCTCACGCTTCCCGATGGCAGCACGCGTATCGTCATGGACGCGCCGCCCGCCCAGGAGGACTCGGCGCCTTTCGTAGCCATCGGCAAACGCTGGCATGCCGCCGGGCTAGCGGTTCCCTACATCCACGCCAGCGACCTCGACGAAGGATTCCTGCTGCTGGAGGACTTGGGCGACACCCCGCTTCAGGACACTTTCACGGACCCTGACAGCACTCGTCAGCGCCACCTGGAAGCCATGGCGCTGATTGCTCAGCTGCAGAATCGTGCCGACCCTGCGGCGCTACCCGCCTACGATGAAGCCCTACTGGGGCGTGAACTCGACCTGTTCCCCGAATGGTGCCTGGAACACTGGCTAGGGCTGGCCGCCCCCGAGTCGTGGCCCGCGCTGCGTCAGGCGTTGATCCATAGCGCGCTGGCACAGCCCGTGGTCAGCGTGCATCGGGACTTCGATGCCATGAACCTCATGTGCCAGGCTCAGCAGCTGACGATGATCGACTTTCAGGATGCCGTGGCTGGTCCGCTCAGCTACGACCTGATCTCGCTGCTGCGGGGGCGTTACTGCCGTTTCAGCGCCAGCCAGTTTGCCGAGCTGGTATCGCTATTCTACCAGCAGGCTCGCCAGGAGGGGCGACTGCTCCGCACCACCTCGGAAGCGGACTTTCTGGTCCAGTGCCATGCCATGGCAGCCCAACGTTCGCTCAAGGTACTGGGCATTTTTTGTCGGTTGACGCTACGCGACGCCAAGCAGGGCTACCTGGCCCGCCTGCCCCACTTCCTCGATCACCTGGAAGATAGCCTGGCGGCCCTGCCTGAACATCGCACGTTTGCCGAGTGGGCCAGCAGCGTACTGCGCCCCGCCATCATGCAGCGCCTGGCGGAGCAGAGCGCATGAAGGCCATGATCCTGGCCGCAGGCCTTGGCAAGCGCATGCGCCCGCTCACCGACCACTGCCCCAAGCCGCTGCTGCCCGTCGCGGGCAAGCCGCTGATCGTGCATCACATCGAGCGCCTGCGGCAGGCGGGCATTCATGAGTTGGTCATCAATGTCAGCTATCGTGCCGAGCAGATCATGGCCGCGCTGGGCGACGGCAGCGCCCATCAGGTATCCATCCAGTGGAGCCACGAGCCATCTCCGCTAGAAACCGGCGGCGGTATTCGCCAGGCACTGCCGCTGCTGGGCGAGGCGCCTTTTCTGTTGATCAACGGCGATGTGTGGTGCGACTACCTGCCGGACGCTGCCGCGCTGGCCGCCGAGGATCTGGCGCATCTGGTGCTGGTGGACAACCCGGTGCAACACCCTGAGGGCGACTTCGCGCTGCATCAGGGCCGGGTGGCGAGCGCTGGAGCGTCACGCCTGACCTTTGCGGGCATCAGCCTGCTGCGCCCCGCTCTGGTGGCCAGCGAGCCGCCTGGGGCGTTTGCCCTGGCGCCGCTGCTGCGCCGGGCCATGGACGCAGGGCGTGTCTCGGGCGAGCATTTCGCTGGCCACTGGGTAGACGTGGGCACGCCAGAGCGCCTTGCGGTGCTGGAACGCCACCTTGCCTGACGGGTTTGCGATAGAGGACGTGCAGGCGACATGGAGAGAAGCCGTGCGTCTGCGCCTGGAAATGTTATGCTGCGCGACTTACCTTTCGTCGCCAGCATGAGGAGAGCAACGTGAAAGCACGGGTAGCATGGACCGATGGACGCCAGTTCGTGGCGGAGTCTGGAAGCGGACACAGCGTTGTGATCGACGGCCCACCTGACCACGGTGGCCGTAATACGGGGCCTCGCCCCATGGAAATGCTGCTGATGGGCATGGGCAGCTGTACCGCTTTTGATATTCTCAACATTCTCGACAAGGCACGGGCAGAGGTCACCGACTGCGTGGCCGAGCTGGATGCCGAGCGCGCCGATGAAGTTCCCGCCGTCTTCACCAAAATCCACGTCCACTTCGTGGTCACTGGTCGCGGCTTGAAAGAGAAGCAGGTCCAGCGCGCCGTGGAGCTTTCTGCCGAGAAGTATTGCAGCGCGTCGATCATGCTGGTCAAAGGCGGTGTCGACATCACTCACTCCTATGAGATCCGCGAAGCTTGAGCCGTCACAGGTCGGCTGACCACGCGGGTGACGCTGCAGCATCAAAAAAAATGGCGTGGCTGGATGCAAGCCACGCCCTGGGCGGGCATAATACGCCCGCTTGTTTTTCCCTTTACTGCGTAGTGCGGGGTCGCTTACAAGGCGGCTGCGTTAGCACGGTGACAAGTGTTTATCGGTTCCGGCGCTGGCTCGTCGGGGTGTCCTCATCTGCCATAGGGAGGTTCGGAAGTGTCAGATAATCTCCGACTCCACGGGTTCAACAACCTGACCAGCTCTTTGAGCTTCAATATTTACGACATCTGTTACGCCAAAACCGAAGAGCAGCGTGCGGCTTATATCGACTATATCGATGAGCTTTACAACGCCGAACGTTTGACGCAGATCCTGAAAGACGTCACCAACATCATTGGCGCTCATGTACTGAACATCTCGCGTCAGGATTATGAGCCCCATGGCGCGAGTGTGACCATTCTGATTGCCGAGCACGAGCTGGATGAACCGACGCCAGGGCAAACCGAGCCAGGACCTGGCCCACTTCCGGAAACGGTCGTGGCCCACCTGGACAAAAGCCATGTGACGGTACACAGCTACCCCGAGTCGCATCCCGACAACGGCATCAGTACCTTCCGGCTGGATATCGATGTATCCACCTGTGGGCATATCAGCCCATTGAAAGCGTTGAACTACCTGATCCACAGCTTCGACTCCGACATCGTCACCATGGACTACCGCGTGCGCGGTTTCACCCGTGACGTCGATGGCAAGAAGCTGTTCATCGATCACGACATCACCTCGATTCAGGACTATCTGGCAGAAGATACCAAGCAGGCCTACCAGATGATCGACGTGAACGTGTATCAGGAAAACATGTTCCACACCAAGATGCTGCTCAAGGACTTCGAGCTGGACAACTACCTGTTCGGCACGTCGCGCCGCGACATCACCTTCGAAGAAGCCCGCGATATCGAAGGCCGTCTGCGCAAAGAGATGCTGGAAATCTTCTACTCGCGCAACCTCGACTGAGGTTGCTGGCAAAAGATTCCGCTGGCACAACGCAAAGCCGCCCTCTTCCGGGCGGCTTTTTTCATGCTTGTTCAGTGCTCGACATCAGTACTCGACATCAGTACTCGACACCCGGGGTCGCGCTAATAAAACCCGGCGTCGCCTTCAGGGCGCGTCTTGAAGCGCCGGTGCAGCCACAGGTACTGCTCGGGGTGCTTGCGAATGGCCCGCTCGATGAATTCGTTCACCCGGGTGGCATCGGCCACTTCGTCGCCGCTGGGGAAGCCTTCGAAGGCGGGCAGGCATTCGATGGTGTAGGTACGGTTGTCCGGGTTGCGGTGAAACATCAGCGGTACCACCGGCGCTCCGGTCATGCGGGCGATCTTGGCCGTCAGGCGAATGGTGGCCGCCTGCTGACCAAACAGCGGAGCGAAGACGCTGACATCGCGACCGAAATCCTGGTCCGGGGAGTACCATACGATATGCCCCGCCTTGATCCGCCGCACCACGCCACGCAGGTCGTGACGGTCGATGGCCTGGCCAAAAATGCGCGAGCGTGCCCGGGTCATGAAGCGTTCGAACAGCGGGTTGTTATGGGGGCGATAGACCACGTCCGCCGGGAAAAACAGCGAGTGCAGCGCGCCACCCAGATCCAGCGTCGAGAAGTGAATACCGACCACCAGCACGCCCTTGCCCTGAGCTTTGGCATGGGCCAGATGCTCCTGGCCATGATAGGCCACGCGATGACGCAGGCCTTCGGCATCGCGACACCAGCCGGTAGCGGTTTCCACCAGCCCGATACCGTTGGCAATGAAGGTCTCCTTGACCAGCTGGCGCTGCTGCTCGGCGCTTTTCTCGGGAAAGCAGAGCGCCAGATTGGTGGCCGTGATGTGCCGCCGACGCTTGGCAAGCCGCCACGCCAGCAGGCCTATCATCTTGCCTACCCAAAGCTTGACCCGCCAGGGTAACCAGGCCGCCACGTACATGGCACCAATGGCCAGCCAGGTAGGCCAGTAGCGGGGGTGCGCAAAGGAGCGCGGATAAGATTTCGACATACGAATAACCGTTTAGACGTTGGCACCATGGTACTGCCGAGGCGCTCTGGGCAGCACGCCGGTCAGCAAGGTATAGCTGATGGTATCGCAGTGGCGGGCCACTTCGTCCACCGACAGCACGCTGCCCTGGGAGGCGCGCCCCCACAGCACGACCTCGCTACCAATGGCGGCGTCGGGCACCTCGGTGACATCCACCGTGAGCATGTCCATGGAGACCTTACCGGCGATGGGACAGCGCTGGCCGTTGACCAGTACCGGGGTGCCATCCACGGCATGGCGATCATAACCATCCCCATAGCCTGCGGCGACGACGGCAATCTTCGAGGGGCGCGGCGCCTTCCAGCGTCCGCTATAGCCCACTGGTTCGCCGACGGCCAGCTCACGCAGGGCGATGATTTCCGAGCGCAGCGTCATTACCGGGCGCAGCTGCCGGGTCAGCTCGCTGGCGACTTCCAAGGGGTCGCTGCCATACAGCATGATACCCGGCCGGTTCCAGTCGCCATGGGCCGTTGGCCGGGCCAGGGTGGCAGGTGAGTTGGCCAGACAAAGCGGTGCCTTCAACGTGGCCGCCAGGGTCTGCAACACGCCCATCTGATGCTCGAAGTAGCTGGCATCCTGGGCATCGGCGTTGGCGAAGTGGCTCATCAGGTGCAGCGCGGTGACCTGTGGGGCACTGTGCAGACGCTGCCATACCGCAGGCGCCTCCTGAGGAGAGAACCCCAGTCGGTGCATGCCGGAATCGACCTTCAACCAGACGGGAATCGGCCGCTGCGGGGAGTAGGCCAAAAGCGCCTCTACCTGCCAGTGGCTGTGCACGCTGATCCACAGACCATGGCAGTCGACCAGCGCCAGCTCGTCAGCGCTAAAGATACCTTCCAACAGGATGATGGGGGCCTTGATGCCGCCTTCACGCAGGCTCAACGCCTCTTCGATACAGGCCACCGCAAACGCGGGCACCTCGGCTTCCAGGGCGTTGGCACAGGCCAGCGCACCGTGACCATAGGCATCGGCCTTGATGACGGCTACCGAGCGGCTCTGAGGCGCACAGCGGCAGGCTAATTGGTAATTGTGACGCAGCGCGTCCAGATCGATATGGGCCACTAACGGGCGCATGGCTATCTCACTTATCAGAGCGCTCGTACGACAGCGCGATGCTGATAATCCGCACGGCTAGCGAACGGATATGGGTTTAGCGGGTGTTACCCGGTTGCCAGACAAACTGGCTATCAAAAACAGCGCACCGAGTGAAATGCTCGGTGCGCTGTAGACTAGCATGTCGAACGTGCTGGCCGGGGCAAGTGGCTTCGACGAGGCTACGCCTCGAAAATCGAATCCAGAGACAGGCCCTGTTTTTCCAGCGAGCGTCGTAGCTTCTTTAACGCTTCCACCTGGATCTGACGAACGCGCTCACGGGTCAAGCCAATTTCGGCGCCCACTTCTTCCAGCGTGGCGGCTTCATGCCCTCGCAGGCCAAAGCGGCGCACCACCACCTCACGCTGTTTCTCGCTGAGCTCGTCCAGCCAGTGGTCGACATGCTCACGCACGTCGCCATCCACGAGGCACGCCTCAGGTCCTTGCACGTCATCATCGGTGAGAGTATCGATGAGAGGCTTGTCACTTTCACCGCCCATCGGGTAGTCCACCGAAGACACACGTTCGTTGAGCCCCAACATCTTCTTGACGGTCTCCACCGGCTTGTCGAGATGCTCGGCAATCTCTTCTGCGGTGGCTTCGTGGTCGAGTTTTTGGGTCAACTCACGGGCCGCGCGCAGGTAGATGTTCAGTTCCTTGACCACATGAATCGGCAGACGAATGGTGCGTGTCTGGTTCATCAAGGCGCGTTCGATGGTTTGACGAATCCACCAGGTGGCATAAGTGGAAAAGCGAAAGCCGCGCTCAGGGTCGAACTTTTCCACCGCGCGAATCAACCCGAGATTACCTTCTTCGATCAAATCCAGCAGCGTCAAGCCACGGTTCAAATAACGCCGAGCAATCTTGACCACCAAACGCAGGTTGGACTCGATCATCCGTGAGCGCCCCAGGGCATCACCCTTGCGCGCCAGGCGTCCGTAATAGACCTCTTCTTCCGGCGTCAGTAGCGGCGAAAAGCCTATTTCATTGAGGTAGATCTGGGTAGCGTCGAGGCTCTGAGTGGATTGGCGGTCGTCCCGACCCAGCGCTTTCTCGAACTCTGCCTCCTCAGCCGTGGCATCGTCATCGGCCTCATCCAGCGCTTCCTCAACCTCGTCGAGGTCGATTTCCTGTAGGTCCTTCTCCAGCATACTCATGGTCATACCCCCGTTGTCTCACCTATCCGCCATTCGAAAAAGTCCGGGTGGTCGCACTCCCTGTGCGCGTGCACCTTATTGTTATATGACGCCTTAGTTAGCTGTCCGGGTTACCTTGATCGAGCTAATACGTTACCTTCAGAGCGTGGTGCCTAGCGAGCGGGCAAATAGTCGAGTGGATTCTGTGGCTGGCCATCGCGGCGCACCTCAAAATGCAGCTTGACACTATCTGCGTCGCTATCGCCCATGGTGGCAATGACCTCACCGGCCTCGACGACATCGTTCTCTTTGACACTTAAACTGTCGTTGTGTGCGTAGGCGCTGAGGTATTGATCGTTGTGCTTCAACAATATCAGGTTACCGTAGCCACGCACACCGCTGCCCGCGTACACCACGATACCGGGGCCTGCCGCTCGCACAGGTTGCCCCTTTTGCCCCGCGATATCAATCCCGGCAGTAATGCTCCCACCCTGACCAAACTCACCGGTAATCTCTCCATCGGTAGGCCAGCGCCAGTCGACATTATCGACAGGCGTGAAGGTACGCGAGGAGCGATCCGGGCGAGCGGCCTGAGCAGGCTGCGCCGCAGGCGTTGGCTCTGGCGTTGCGGCGGGCGCGGGCTCGGGAGCCGGCTCGGGCTCGGCGGCAGGTTCAGACGGCGGCTCAGCAGCAGCCGATGCAGGCGGTTCTGACGGCGCTGTATTGGCAGCCACCTGCTGCGCAGCTTCCACGGCGCGAGGCTCCGCCGTCAGGCGCTGGTTACGCTCGATGGCGCTCTCATCGGGCAACAGCCAGTCCAGTTCCTGCTCGTTACTGGCAACGGCCGTGGCCTGAGGCTGTAACCCAGTGGCCACCACACCCCGCGACGCCGTGGCAGGTGCCTGACTGGGGGCCGTGCTGGCACCCGCGCCTTCCCGCAGGGCGATGGTTTGTCCCGGGTGAATTTGATAAGGAGGGCTGATGTTGTTCAGGGCCGCCAACTGGCGATAATCCAGGTTGTGCTGCCAGGCAATGCCATACAGGGTATCGCCTGCCTTGACGGTGTATTGAGGGGTATTTTCAACCACGCGACGTGCTTCACTCAAATCGCGTACCTGTGGCGTACCCTGCTGTTGGTTGGCACAGCCGCTGATCGCCAGCGCCAACACCGACACGATAAAAACCTTACGCATGCAATCCCTACTCCTTTTCAATGCCGTGCGCTCACACTCACTGATTCGATTCCCGCTCAATGGCTCGGGGTCGTTGAGCGTGAGGAGTGCGTCACTGCGCGACGATTCAATAGTACGACCAGCAGCGCTCCAAAGACCATCAACGATACGACACCAGCGACCTGCGCGGACTCGCCGGTCAGCACGGCGTAGTCGCTGGGTAACAGATAGCGATAGGCCAGCGGAATCATTTGCCCCTCCGAGCCCAGCTGGTAGCGTAACAGCTCACGCCAGGGCCAGAGAACCGGCAACGAACCGACGATAAACCCTAGTAGCAGCTGCAGAGTTGCCCCATGATAGCGCTTCAATAGCCATGACAGTAGCCGTGAGGACAGGGCAAGACCCAGCAGGCAACCCATGCCGAACAGGATGATGATCCCCAGGTCGAAGCTGCGAATCGCGCCCATGATGGTGCCGTAGAGGCCCATGGTGAGCAATAGAAAACTCCCCGACACGCCCGGCAGCAGCATGGCACTGATGGCGATGGCGCCTGCGACCACCACGACCATGGCTTCATTACCGATCATCAACACCAGCGGCATCATGCCCGGCAGCAGTTGAGCCAGCAGCAACCCCAGGGCGAGCGGCAGCAGATAGGCTATTTTCCAGCGCTCCCCCGCCTGGCCGACGACCAGCCCCGAGGCCGCCACCAGCCCGAAAAAGAAGCCCTGCAGCAGCAGTGGATGGGCCTCCATGAGCCAAAGCGCCAAGTGCGCGACGCTGAACAGGCTGATGGCGACACCGGCCAGCAGAGGCGTCAGGAAGGCCAGGTTGAGGTGGATATAAAGCCCGCGCAGCCCACCATGACGCCAGGCCCCCAGGGCGCTGGGGCCAAACTGTTTGATGGTGTTGATCAGCTCTTCATAGATACCGGTAATGAACGCAATGGTGCCACCGGACACCCCGGGAACGGCATCGGCGGCTCCCATGCCAGTGCCTTTGAAAAAAAGTTCTATCGCTCGACGCTTCAATCCACAACTCCTTGCAACAGGGGAACAAAGCGCACGGGTTCGAGCCGGCGCTTTTCAAATGCACAGCCAATGCGCTTGACCTGGGTCAGCCATTGGCTGCCGTCGGACTCTTCCAGCGGCGCAATCAATGCGCCTTCTGGCGTCAACTGCTCAAGCAATGCCTGGGGTAGCGTTTGCGCACAGGCAGTGAGCAAAATCACATCGAAAGGGGCGGCTTCCGGCCACCCTTCGCCCCCATCGGCCACGGCGAGAGTCGCCGGAGCATCCAGCCGCCACAGCCGCTCTGCCGCACGCGCGTGCAGCGCGTGGATGCGCTCTACGGAGTAGAGAGTGTCGACCAGGCGCGACAGAATCAGCGTTTGGTAGCCGGAACCCGTTCCGACCTCCAGCACACGCCGGGGCGACGCCTTCAAGACCAGCTCGGTCATGCGCGCTACGGTCAGGGGTTGCGACAGGGTCTGTCCAAAACCAATCGGCAGCGCGGTGTCTTCATAGGCGCGGTGCGCCAGTGCTTCGTCCACGAACAAGTGGCGTGGCTCACGGGCCATGACCTCCAGCACCCGCGTATCCTGTACGCCCTGCTGCTGCAGCCGTTCGATCATGCGATCTCGGGTGCGCTGAGAGGTCATACCACGCCCTCTCAACTCGCCAGGCGATAGATCAGGCAAAGGCATCCAACCAGTCCTGTACATCACGGCGCGCCGGGTGGCGCGTCAGGTCAGTTTGCAGCGGGGTAATCGAGACATAGCCCGCCTCGACCGCCGCAAAATCGGTATCCTCGCCATCATCGGCGTTGGCCGCCACCGGGGCAATCCAGTAGCGCGTGCGGCCACGGGGGTCTTGCACCGGCACGGGCTTTTCAGCGGGGCCGCGATATCCCAGCCGGGTGACCTTGACGCCTTTGATGGCTTCCCAGGGCAAATCGGGCACATTGACGTTGAGCAGTGTACGCGGCGGCAGCGACAGTCGATCAGAGGCCCCCACCAGGCTGGCCGCCACGTGCGCGGCCGTAGCGAAGTGCTGGGTGCCGCACAGCGACATGGCGATGGCCGTCATGCCCAGGTTACGGCCCTCCATGGCGGCGGCTACCGTCCCGGAGTAGAGCACGTCATCGCCCAGGTTGCTGCCATGATTGATGCCGGAGATGACCAGGTCTGGCCGTTCGTCCCACAGCCCGTTCACCCCCAGATAGACGCAGTCGGCCGGGGTGCCATCGACGCTATAGAAACCGCTGTCCAGTGCGGTCAGCGACAGCGGCCGAGACAGGGTCAGCGAATTGCTGGCCCCGCTACGATCGCGGTCAGGGGCAACCACGCGCAAGTGCGCATGGGCCGTGAGCGCATCATGCAGCGCCTTCAGGCCGGGGGCGTGAACGCCATCGTCATTGGAAAGCAGCAGTCGCCGCATGTTGGTCTCCTTACACGTGCATCAGGCGGTGTCGGGGTGGTGGATCAGCTCGCCGATCACCGCCGTGGCAAAGCTGCCTCGCGGCAGGGCAAATGAGAGTAGCACAGCGTTGTCTTCATGGGTGATGCTGGGTGATATCAGGCAGGCGCGCAGGGCCCGCTGGGCTCGCTTGACGCCACTTTTTTCAAGCCCTTCACACAGCGCTGGATGCCGCTGTCGAAGCAGAGTTTCATACTTCGCCGCCGCCCCCTGCGCCAACTCACCAACGCCCCACAACACCCCGGTGGGGTGAAGGTCCATCGCGGCGGCCCGCTCGATCAGCGTCTTATCCACTGAATCGACGGCAAACACGCTCTGGGTGCCTTCCAGCATCAGCGTGTCGCCTGCCAGCGGGCAGCACCAACTGCCGTCCTGCAAGCGCACGCTGAGCAGTTCGTTGAACAGAAAGCTGCGGGCGGTGGAGAGCATCATGCCCTGACGGTCATCGCGTTTGCGCCAGCCCTTGGCCAGCACCGCCTGGGCTCGCTGCAAGTTGCGGGCACCCGCGCCAAAGCGCTGATGGCCAAAATAGTTGGGGACGCCGTGACGGCACAGTGCTTCCCAACGCGCGGTAAAGTCTTCCCGCTGCACGGCGTCGCCACTGAGCCGCAGTTGAAAATGGTTGGTGCGATGCACGCCGCGCTTCAGCTTGCGCGGGTGGCGCGCCTGCTCCAGCACCTGAATGCCCAGCTCGGCCAGGGCACCTGCCAGCCCTTCAGGCGCTTGGCGCCCCGGCAGATGTACGCTGAGCCACTGCCGCGTGACGGCGACCCGGTCTTTCATTCCTGAGTAGCCGATGTCGCGCTGCCCCACGCTGCATAGTCGGCTGAGCTGTCTGACCACCTCCAGCGTGGTCAGGTTGCGCTTCTCCACCCGCAGCCAGAGATGCTCACCCTGCCCTTCGGGGATGAAGTCGAGCTGCTCGTCGACCCGAAAATCTTCCGGCGCGGTGCGGTAGTGGCCTGGGGCGGGCAGGCCGAAATCGGCCGTCAGGCTGCGCTGCCAATCAGGAAGTTCAAGCATCTGCTGACGCTCGCGGGGTCAGCAGCACCACGGCCTCGGCAGCGATACCTTCACCCCGCCCGGTAAAGCCCAACCGTTCGGTAGTGGTGGCTTTGACGTTCACCTGGCCCAGGGCGATTTCCAGATCCTGGGCAATGACGGTTCGCATGGCCTGGATATGAGGCGCCATTTTAGGGGCCTGTGCCATCAAAGTGGCATCGAGATTGCCCACCTCGTAGCCGGCATGGCGCACCAGCGACATGACGTGACGCAGCAGGCCACGGCTGTCGGCGCCTTTCCAGGCGGGGTCGGTATCCGGGAAATGATGGCCGATATCGCCCAGCGCGCAGGCACCCAGCAGCGCATCGCTGATGGCATGCAGCAGCACATCACCATCGGAGTGCGCCACGAACCCCTGCTCGAAGGGCAGCACGACGCCTCCAATCATGAGATGGTCGCCGGGACCAAAGCGATGCACGTCAAATCCATGGCCAATTCGCATTAGGCGCTCCTGTTGCCGTTATCCGCCATCGACGCGGCGGCTTGTTGAGTGTGTAAGATGGCACCCGCCAGCGCCAGATCGCCGGGGTGGGTCACTTTCAGGTTGTCGCGACGACCGTTGACCAGCCGCGGGGCTTCTCCCAATGCTTCGACGGCAGAGGCTTCGTCGGTGACCAGCGTACCGTGCTCTACAGCCTGCTCCAGGGCGCGCAGCAGCAGCGCGTAACGAAAGCCTTGCGGAGTCAGCGCATGCCACAGCCCGTCGCGGGGTTCGGTGCGCAGGCTGCACTGATCACCTCGGTCACGCTTCATGGTGTCGGCCACCGGCATGGCCAACAGCGCACCGGCCGAGTGGCGCTGGATGGCCGCATGCAGCGCCAGCAAATCCTGCTGGGTGATACAGGGGCGCGCCACGTCATGAACCATGACGATGTCATCCGCACGAGCGGGAATGGCACGCAGCGCGTTGAGCACACTATGCATGCGCTCCTGGCCGCCATCGACCCGCTGCCAGCGCTTGAACGGTACGCTATGCGGGTCGAACCAGCCGTCGTCGCGATCCAGGCAGAGTACCAGATGGGCCTCGGGAAAAGCCTGGGCTAGCCTGGCCAGGGTATGGGCCAGGATCGGCTGCCCATCAAGCGACAAATACTGCTTGGGCCGATCAGCCCCCATGCGCTTGCCCTGCCCTGCGGCGGGCACCACCAGCCAGAGCGTTTCACTCATGGCTCACCGCCTTCGCGCTCACGCGGTGGAATGACTCCCGGCTGGGCGATCAACCCCGCATGAATCCCCAGCAGCTCGTTTTCGATGGCGACACCAGGCACCCAGAAAAATTGCTCGTCGGAACGCACCATGCCCATATCGCTGCGTGCACGCTCTTCGATGGCGGCCAGCCCGGTTTTCAAATCCGTGACCTCGGCCGCCAGTCGGGCGTTACGCTCGCGCAGGGGCTGATTGGCCGCTTCCTGTTCAGCCACACGCTCTTCGACCCGCTGAAGGTCGCGCCAGCCGCCGTTGCCCAGCCACAACTGGTACTGCATCAGGCCAAGCACTGCCAGCAGTATCACCAAGAGCCATCTGTGCATGAGAGTGTTCCTGTATAAAAGCCAGAGCGGCGCGCATTATGCCATCAAGCCGCAGGGTCCTGCGACGCCAGAGACGACTTATAGGGTAAAGACTGGCTGGCCGCCTGCCGATACGCCTGAACATGCTCGGCTTCCTGCTGGCAAAACTGCCCTACTCCGGCAGCCAACCCGGGGTGAACGATGTAGTGCAGCGAACGCACGCGCTGCGGGGCAAAGCCGCGCACCAGTTTGTGCTCTCCCTGCGTGCCGGGGTCGAACAGCGTCAACCCGGCTTCCAGGCAGTACTCGATACCTTGATAGTAGCAAGCTTCGAAGTGCAGGCAGTCGGCGACCACTTCGCTTCCCCAGTAACGGCCATAGAGGGTCGTGGCATCCTGAAAACAGAGCGCCGCTGCCACCGGGCGGTCTTCCAACCGGGCCTGGATCAGCACCAGCGACTCGCTCATGGTATGACGCAGGCGCTCGAAAAAGGCGCGATTCAAATACGGTGGGCGACCACGCTCATGGTAGGTAATGGTGTAGCAGCGGTAGAAGTGTGCCATGTCTGCGTCACTGATCTCACTGCCCACCAAACGCGTCAGGGTAATCCCCTGCTCGGCCACCAATCGGCGCTCACGTTTGATCATCTTGCGGCGCTTGGAGGCCAGCGAGGCCAGAAAGCCTTCGAAATCCCCAAACCCCTGGTCACGCCACTGAAACTGTACGCCTTCACGAGTGATAAGTTGCGGCCACTGGCGTTGCCAGGCACCCACCTCCTGCTCATGGGCAAACAGCAGATGCCAGCTGGAGAGCTCCCGGGCTTCACACAGCTGCTCGATGCCCTGGGCCAGACAGGCGTATACCTCAGCAGCAGGTGCCTCCACAGCGATCAGAGTGCGTGGCCCAGGCACGGGGGTAAACGGCACCGCACTCAGCGCCTTGGGGTAATACTGCCCTCCCGCCCGTTCCAGCGCGTCGGCCCAGCCCCAGTCGAACACGTACTCACCGTAGGAGTGGTATTTGCGATACAGCGGCAGCGCCCCGACGAGCTGCTGCCCTTGCCAGACGCACAGGTGGCTGGGCTGCCATCCCGTGGCGGCACTGACCGAGCCGCTCTGCTCCAGCGCCTGGAGAAACGCATAACGCAGAAACGGCTGGCCCGGTGCCGCCAATGCATCCCACTGGCTTGCCGAAACGGCCTCGATGGCAGGTAGAATGGTCAACGACAGTGAAGGCATGACAGCTCCCAGGGCACGGGCAGACGCCGTGGATGGCTTACTTTACCATTAACGATGTGAACAATTGTCAATGTCTGGCGGCGATGGTTCCACCTGCAACAACCTGCCAGTATGGTCAATGTCGAACGATTCCAAGGAGTGGCCATGAAGCGTGATCTCACGTCCCTATTGACCGCGCAGCGGGAAACCGCCGCCACCGCGCCCTACCCGACCCTCGCCATTCGGCGCGAGCGGCTGGCACGCTTGGCACTCATGACACGGCGCCATCAACGGGCGATCATCCAAGCGATTCAGGCGGATTTTGGTCAGCGCAGTGAAGTGGAAATTCGCCTGGCCGAGATCAGCTCGGTGCTGCATGCCATTCGCCACGCCCGCTTGCATTTGTGGCACTGGATGCGCCCGCAAGTCGCCACCATGCCTTGGCGGCTGTGGCCAGCGCGCGCGCGCATCTCGCCCCAGCCGCTGGGGGTGGTGGGCGTCATGTCTGCCTGGAACTACCCCTGGTGCCTGGCGCTAATGCCCATCGTGGACGCGCTGGCCGCGGGTAATACCGTGCTCCTCAAGCCCAGCGAGCAGGCGCCGCATACCAGCGCGCTGCTGGCCCAGCTGGTGCCGCAATACTTTACCGATGACGAGTTCGTGGTGATCGAGGGAGGCGAGGACGTTGCCGCCGCCTTCAGCGCACTGCCGTTCGACCACCTGGTCTTTACCGGCTCGAGCCGCGTGGGCCGTCTGGTCGCAGCCGCCGCTGCGACCAACTTGACCCCGGTGACGCTGGAGCTGGGCGGCAAGTCGCCTGCGCTGGTTGCCAGCGATGCGGAGATGGGGAGCGCTGCCGAAGCCATCGTGTTCGGCAAAGGATTCAACAACGGCCAAACCTGCCTGGCTCCCGATTATGTTCTTGTAGAAGCCAGCCGCCTGGAAGCGCTGATCAAGGCACTGGAGCAGGCCATACGCCAGCAGCGCCCCAATGCCAGGGAAGCCACCGGCCATGTCAGTGAACACTTCGCCACACGCAGTGAGCGCCTGATCGAGCAAGCGCGTGATCAAGGCTGCCGCGTGATCGATCACGGCTCGCATGCTCCCGCGCTGGTGATCGACCCCCATCAGGGGCTTGCTCTCATGCAAGAGGAGATCTTTGGCCGTGCCTTGCCGATCATCAGCGTACAGCATCAGGAGGACGCGCTGCGCTTCATCAACGCTCGCCCAGCGCCGCTGGTGCTGTATGCCTTTACCCATGACAAGGCGCTGCAGCAGCGGCTGCTTGAGGGCACTCGCTCGGGCGCGCTGGTGTTCAACGAAACATTGCTGCACCACGCCGTACCCTCGCTGCCTTTTGGGGGCGTCGGTGAAAGCGGCACAGGGGCGTACCACGGCCGCCACGGCTTCGAACGTTTCAGCCACTTGCGGGGGGAGTTCTATCAATCCAAACGCGCCAACAGCCGCTGGCTGCGACCGCCTTATCGCCGCTGGCTGCTGAAATTGCTCAGGCTCGGTTAAAGATTACAGGCCAACGCCCGATATTTATCTAATATACTTTGATTGGATACGCTCACACACTCAGGGATAGGTTGCGAAGCGGCGCAAGGGTATTACTATGCTCGTCCACTGCCTG
Source organism: Halomonas sp. 141 (assembly GCF_002810305.1). Lineage (NCBI taxonomy): Bacteria > Pseudomonadati > Pseudomonadota > Gammaproteobacteria > Oceanospirillales > Halomonadaceae > Halomonas > Halomonas sp. 141. The sequence continues at coordinate 15,300 of NZ_PINZ01000006.1, read as the reverse complement.
CAGATGAGTTTTATCACTGGTGCAGCCAGTGGACGCCTCGTTTACCCTCAACGCCTGCCACGGAGTCAGTCAATGGCGCATGACCTGCTAGACCGCCTAAGGGAACGTCTCGAAGAGCTGAATCGTTCGGAGCGCAAGGTGGCGAACGTGATCCTCGACGACCCGGCAGCCGCCACCAGCCTGAGCATTGCCAGCCTCGCCCAGGCGGCCAGCGTCAGCGAGCCTACCGTGAACCGGTTTTGCCGCAACTTCGGCGCCAAGGGTTATCCCGATTTCAAGATCAAGCTGGCGCAGAGCCTGGCCGGCGGAACGCCTTACGTGACCCGTGCCGTCGAGCCCGGCGATACGGCCACCCAGTACACGCACAAGATTTTCGGAGCCACCATTGCCGCCCTGGACGAAGCCCAGCGCGAGGTGGACATGGCCGCCGTCGAGCGCATGGTGGATTACCTGACCCAGGCCAAGCAGATTCACTTTTTTGGCTTGGGTGCCTCCGGTGCCGTGGCCCAGGATGCGCAGCACAAGTTCTTCCGCTTCAACTTGCCGGTCATGGCATATGTGGATGTGCTGATGCAACGCATGGTGGCTGCCGCCTGCCATACGGGCGATGTGGTGGTGATCATTTCCTACACGGGCCGCACGCGGGAGTTGGTCGATATCGCCAGGGTGGCACGCGAAGCAGGCGCCGTGGTGCTGGGGATTACCGCACCGGACTCTCCGCTCTCACGAGAGTGCACCGCGACCCTGGAAGTCGCCACCCCCGAAGATACCGACCACTACATGCCCATGACCTCCCGAATGATTCAGCTCACCTTGATCGATGCGCTGGCCACGGGGGTCACCCTCAGGCGCGGCGAAGACTTCTTGCCGCACCTGAAGAAGATCAAGGACAGCCTGCGCGATACCCGTTTTCCGGCCGAAAAGCCAGCCAAGTAACGCGGCGACTACGCATCCACTGCCGTGGTCACGGTAATCTCGACTTTCAACTCATCGGCTGGCATCGGTGCACACACGCAGGTGCGTGCCGGTGCATGGCCTTCCGGCACCCAGGCATCCCAAACCTCGTTCATGGCCGCAAAATCACTGCCCTCCTTGAGGTAGATCGTCGCGCTGAGCAACTGCTCGCGGCTGGAGCCGATCTCCTTCAACAGCGCATCCACTCGCGCCAGCATGCTCTCGGTCTGCTCCTTGATATCGCCATGGCGCGCCTCGGGCCCCGCCACCTGGCCACACAGATACGCCACGCCACCATGGATCACGGCACGGCTCATACGGGCTTTTGTATCATGACGCTGAATACTCATGGTTCAATCTCCTGTATCGATTAAAAAAAGCAGTGTAAACCGCCAGCAAGCCACTGCCTATGCCATATCGAACTGCCCGGTCATATCGAACAGCCCGTCTCAGGTAGGTACCGGGCGGTGCTCGAAGACGCGGCGCAACACAAAGCTGGTATGCGCCCCCGTGACCCCTTCGATCCGATTGATGACATGCAGCAGCAGATGCTGGTAGTCATCCATGTCCTTGACCAGAATCTTGAGCTGAAAGTCGGCGGCTTGACCCGTGATGATCAAGCACTCCACCACGTTGGGGATGTCACGCACGTGGCGCTCGAAGTTATCGAAGCGCTCGGGGGTGTGTTGGTCCATGGAAATATGCAGCAGCGCCATCAGCTGATAGCCCAGCGGCCGAGCGTCCACCACGGCCCGGTACTGAGTAATCAGCCCATGGGTTTCCAGCGCCCGAACCCGGCGCAGGCAGGGGGATGGCGAGAGGCCTATGCGTTCGGCCAGCTCCTGGTTACTGATGCGCCCTTCCTGCTGAAGGATAGCCAGGATACGACGGTCATAACGATCCAGCGTAAGGGGAGTCACCGACATACTCGACAGCCTCTACTAATGAAATCCATAAACCCGCCATATTCTGCCACTTTTTTTGCCTACTGACCTATTTTCGCAATAACCTTTCGCGGCGTTATGGTTACACTAGCATGGCTGCCAAAAGCAGCTGCTCCCAGGGCCTCTTACCCGGAGGCCTGGTCAGCGGCTCACGCCACAAGCGGCCGCCTCAAACAACCTCATGCTTTCAGGAAACTCACCATGTCTGCCTTCGATCATCGCAAGTATCGCCCTGCCCCGCGGGTACCCGCGTTCAATCGCCAGTGGCCCGACCGGGAACTGACCCACGCTCCCATCTGGGTGAGCGAGGACCTGCGCGATGGCAACCAGGCGCTACTGGAGCCGATGACCGTCGAGCAGAAGCAGCGCTTTTGGCACCAGATCATCAAGGTCGGTATCAAGGAAGTGATGGTCGGCTTTCCCTCCGCCAGCCAGCCGGATTACGACTTCGTGCGCTGGTTGATCGAAGAGGATCAGATTCCCGATGACGTCACCATTGCCGTGCTGGTGCAGTGCCGAGAGCATTTGATCGAGAAAACCTTTGCCTCGCTGGTGGGCGTCAAGCGCGCCATCATCCACCTGTACAACTCCACGTCGACCATTCAGCGCGAACGGGTCTTCGAGATGGATCGCGAGGGTATTACCGACATCGCCGTTCAAGGGGCGACCTGGGTCAAGACTCATGCCGCGCAGTACCCCAACGTCGATTGGCGTTTCCAGTACTCCCCTGAAAGCTTCTCCAGCACGGAGATCGATTTTTCACTGGCCATCTGCGAAGCGGTCATGGATGTGTGGCAGCCCACGCCGGACAACCCGTGCATTCTCAACTTGCCCACCACCGTAGAAGTGGCAGGCCCGCACCATCACGCCGACCAGATCGAGTACTTCTGCCAGCATATCAGCCGTCGGGATAGCGTGATCATTTCGGTACACACCCATAACGACCGGGGCGGCGCAGTGGCTTCTGCCGAGCTGGCCCTGCTGGCGGGTGCCGATCGCGTCGAGGGCACGCTGCTGGGCAACGGCGAGCGTACCGGCAACATGGATATCGTGACGCTGGCCATGAACCTGTACAGCCAGGGCATCGACCCGGCGCTGGATCTCTCCAACCCCGACGAGATCATCCAGGTCGTGCATGAGTGCACCGGCATTGCCATTCACCCCCGCCACCCCTGGGTGGGCGAGATGGTCTACACCGCGTTTTCCGGCAGCCACCAGGATGCCATTCGTAAATCGCTCAAGCATCAGAAGCCCGATGAGCCGTGGCAAGTGGCCTATCTGCCCATTGACCCCCATGACATCGGCCGCGACTACCAGGCAGTGATCCGGGTCAACAGCCAGTCAGGCAAAGGCGGCATGGCCTTTTTGCTGGAGCGGGACTACGGCATTCACCTGCCCCGCTGGATGATGCTGGCACTGGCCCCCCACGTGCAGAAAGAGAGCGAGCGGCGCAACAGCGAACTCTCCAGCGCCATGGTCCGCCAGGTGATGTTCGATCAGTTTGCCCTGGATGCCCCGCTCTCCCTGGCGGATTACCGGCTCTCCAAAGGCCATCAGGAAGGCATCGACATCACCCTGCGGCACGGTACTGAAACGCTGCGCCTTTCCGGCACGGGTAACGGGGCCATGTCATCGTTCACCGACGCCTGGAAACAGCATACCGGCAGCCACGTGGCCATTCTGGACTACAGCGAGCACTCCCTGGGGGGCAGCAGCGAGGCCAATGCCATTGCCTTCGTGCAGTTGAATATCGACGGCCAACGGGTATGTGCCGTGGCAGAGGACAGCGACACGGTGAGTGCCTCGCTCAAGGCCGTGCTGTCAGGCATCAATATGGCCAGCATGGCAGCATCCAGCGAGGCCCCCGTCGAGCACTCCTCCATGGCCACCGCTTGATCTTCGCCAGTTGAGACATGACGGCTGAGATATGAAGATTGAGGCATGAAAGTGAGCAAGGCCCGCCCTCAGGGCCTTGCCGAACATGCTACACTTTCCGGCCTTGATTCTGCTCTCCACACGAGGCCACCATGGACACTGCATGGCCAGTCTTTTTCTGATTGCGCTGGGAGGCGCGCTTGGCGGCATGGGCCGCTTTGCCGTGTCCAATGCCGCCGCGAAACGGCTAGGCAAAGCCTTCCCCTGGGGTACGCTCATGGTCAATGCCAGCGGCGCGCTCGTGGCGGGCTGGCTGCTGGCACGTTATGGCTTGCAGCATCACGACCCCACCTGGATATTCGCCATCATCGGCCTGCTGGGCGGCTATACCACCGTCTCCTCCTTCAGCCTGCAAACCCTGGAGCTTTACCAGTCGGGCCAAGCCGCTCGGGCGGCACTTAACGTTGCCAGTACGTTAGGTTTGGGGCTTTTGATGGCTACCCTGGGCTGGTGGCTGGGCGGGGGGTTGTCATGAACGCCTATCTGGCCGTTGGGCTCGGCAGCGCCGTAGGCAGCCTGCTGCGTTACGGGGTGTCACTGGCCTCCCTGTCAGCGCTTGGCAGCTACTTCCCCTGGGGCACGCTACTGGTCAATATCGTGGGCTCGCTGCTGATCGGCTGGCTGGCAGCCACCGCCTCGCGCTTTCCTCACCGAGCGCTGGCACGCCACCAACCTCTGCTGGTAGCAGGCTTTTGTGGCGGCTTCACCACCTTTTCACTGTTCAGCCTGGAAACGCTCTACCTCGCCCAACAGCCCCAGTGGTGGTTGGCACCGCTCTACGTGCTGGTCAGCGTCCCGCTATGGCTGCTGGCCGCCTGGGCCGGAGAGCGCTGGGCGCTTGCCTCCTCGCCCACACCGTGACGTCTGTGTGCCAAGCGCACAGGCACACGCCAGTCTCGAATAAAGACTGGCGTGCATGGCACTCCTGACGGCAGATGGTAGGTCAGCGCAGAATCAGTACCGGAATTCGGCTATTGCGCAGCATGGTCGTGGTTGTGCTGCCGACCAACAAATGACGAATTCGCGAGTGCCCGTAAGCGCCCATGACCAGCAGGTCGATGGCGTTTTCTTGCTCATACGCCTGTAAAACGTCATCCACTTCCCCGGCACGAACTTCTCCCTGCACATGATGTCCCGCATCGCGTAAGGTGCCAAGCGCCCATGCCAGCTCGCTGCGATGTTCCGCCGTGTATGACCCGACAATCAGCACATGGCAGGTGACCCCCACGAACAGCGGGGAGCGGGCCAACATCTCGATACCCTTTTTGGCCGTTTTGCTGCCGTCGAAGGCTATCAGCACCTGCTCTGGACGCTTGAAGGCTCTGGGCACCATCAAAATCGGACGGTGCATTTCACGCACCATACGCTCCAGGTGGGCGCCCAGATGCCCGCTTGCCTGATGGTCGGTTTCACCACGCTTGCCCACTACCAGCAAGCGCATCTCTTTCTCCAACGCCACCAGCGTTTCCACCAGCGTGCCATTCAGTTGGCGGAGAGTGGGCGCACTCACACCGCCTTCTACCGCTCTGGCACTGGCAGCTTCAAGCATCAGCTTGCCTTGCTCTCGGTTTACCCTGGCACGCTGCTCATCCAGCGCCGAAAGCTCTTCCATCAACTTTTCGCGGGCACCAAAACGCAGGCTGCCGGACAAATCCTGCGCTTCGGGTGCGCCTGCGTGGTTATCCACGATGTGCACAAGCGTCAAAGGTGCTTCCAGGGCCAGGCTGGCCCAGGCGGCATAGTCACAAACGCCTTCGGCAAATTGGGAGCCGTCAATGGCGGCGATTACCTGTTCAGTCATGTTGTTCTCCTTACCGTGCTCAGTGGCCGCCCATCAGCTTTTCAACCGCTTCCGGGTCGTTATGCACCGCGTAGCGGTCTACCACGGTGGCGCTAGCTTCGTTCAGGCCTACCAGCTCGACCTCGGTGCCTTCACGGCGGAATTTGATCACCACGCGATCGAGGGCCTGCACGGCGGTCACATCCCAGAAGTGCGCTTTCGATAGATCAATGGTGACCTTGTCGACGCTCTCTTTGAAATCGAACGCAGCCATGAAGCGCTCGGACGACGCAAAGAACACTTGCCCGACCACTTGATATTCGCGCTTCTCTCCAGGCACGAGCTCTTTGGAGCCCACGTACATGATGTTGCCGACTTTATTGGCGAAGAACATGGCCGCCAGCAGTACACCCACAAAGACACCCATCGCCAGGTTATGAGTGCTCACCGTAACGGCGACGGTTGCCAGCATGACGATATTGGTGCTCATCGGGTGTTTCTTCAGATCGCGAATGGACTCCCAGCTAAAGGTACCAATCGACACCATGATCATCACCGCCACCAGCGCGGCCATGGGGATTTGCGACACCCATTCCGACAGAAACACCACCATCAGCAGCAGCACGACACCGGCAATCAGCGTGGATAAGCGCGTACGACCACCGGATTTGATGTTGATCACCGATTGGCCAATCATGGCACAGCCCGCCATACCGCCCATCAGTCCGGCACCAATGTTGGCGGCGCCCTGGCCTTTACACTCGCGATTCTTATCGCTGGAGGTATCGGTGAGGTCATCCACGATCGTGGCCGTCATCATCGATTCCAGCAGGCCCACGACCGCCAGCATGACCGCATAAGGGAAAATGATCATCAGCGTTTCAAGAGTCAGCGGCACGTTCGGCCACAGGAAAACGGGCAGCGTATCCGGCAGTTCGCCCATATCGCCGACGCTGCGAATTTCCATACCGCTGACCATGTACACTACGGTCAATACCACGATGCACACCAGCGGTGACGGAATCGACTTACCCACCACCGGTAAATAGGGAAACAGATAGATGATGCCCAGCCCTGCGGCTGTCATGGCATAAACATGCCAGGTCACGTTGGTAAGCTCCGGCAACTGGGCCATGAAAATCAGAATCGCCAGCGCGTTCACAAACCCGGTGACCACCGAGCGGGAGACGAAGCGCATCAGCTCCGCCAGCTTCAGGTAGCCCGCGATGATTTGTAATACACCCGTCAATAGCGTGGCCGCCAGCAGATACTCCAGGCCATGCTCTCTCACCAACGTCACCATCAGCAGCGCCATCGCTCCGGTGGCGGCAGAAATCATGCCGGGGCGACCACCGGTAAAGGCGATGATGACGGCAATACAGAACGAGGCATACAGCCCCACCTTGGGGTCGACGCCAGCAATGATCGAAAATGCGATGGCTTCAGGAATTAGCGCCAGCGCGACGACAATACCTGAGAGCGTATCGCCCTTGATATTGGAGAACCATTCTTGCTTGCTGAAAAGTGCCATTCAGGGAATCCATGGTTTGAGGGTGATCGACAATGCACACCAGGACCGCACGGAGGCAGCATGTGGGCATAGCGTTGTCAAAGTTTGTTGAAGGAAGACTACCAAACGAAGACGCTGGCGCGCCGATAGCCAAATAACGGCAACGGAATGCCACGGCACCGAGATGACGCGAAGCGCGTCATGGCGCCGAAAAGGAGGGAGAACCTAGGGTGGAGTCATCAGCCCTGATATCGGCAGGACGATGGCTGCCATGGTGTTGTTCATTACACAGAAACCTTGCTGCTTTATCGTGTCCGGCGAGGGAGAAGCCGCCATGAGCGCGGCATTTTATCAGTAAACAGGGGCCTTCGCACCCATCTCCCTGGACGTTTAGACGATGCCCCGCCCCCTAAGTATCGCTTACCATGGCACTCAAATAGCGGGCCCATCGCCTGCTCTCCATCACTTTTCAACCACGTCACGAGAGGATCCGCACATGAGCCAGACAGTAGCAGTGATCAAAGGCGACGGCATCGGCCCCGAAATCATGGACGCCACCCTGAAGGTGCTGGAGGCCCTCGAGTGCGGGCTGGCCTATGAGTTTATCGATGCAGGACTGGTCGCGCTCGAGAAGCACGGCACGCTGGTGCCTCAAGCATCGCTGGATGCCATCGAGAAACACGGTGTTGCTCTGAAAGGGCCGCTGACAACGCCGATTGGCAAGGGCTTCTCCTCCATCAACGTTCAGTTGCGCCGTCATTTTGACCTTTATGCCAACGTTCGCCCGGCCATCAGTTTTCCCGGCACTCGCTCACGCTACGATGGCATCGACATGATCACCGTGCGGGAAAATACCGAAGGTGCCTACCTCTCCGATGGCCAGGAAATGGTGGACGACGGCAATACCGGGCTTTCCGTGATCAAGGTGACCCGCCAGGGCTCCGAGCGCATCGTGCGTTACGCTTTCGAGCTGGCCAAGCAGAACGGGCGTAAAAAGGTGACGGCTGTCCACAAGGCCAACATCATCAAGACCAGCTCCGGCCTGTTTCTGGACGTGGCCCGAGAAGTCGCCAGTGAGTATCCGGAGATCGAATTTCAGGAAATGATCGTGGATAACGCCTGCATGCAGCTGGTCATGAACCCGCATCAGTTCGATGTAGTGGTGACCACCAACCTGTTCGGCGACATTCTCTCGGACCTGTGCGCCGGGCTCGTGGGCGGTCTTGGCCTTGCCCCGGGCGCCAACATCGGTGAAAAGGCCGCTATCTTCGAAGCCGTACACGGCTCAGCTCCCGACATTGCGGGCAAGAATATGGCCAACCCCTGTGCGCTGCTGCTGGCAGCAGCACAAATGCTGGACCACCTGGGCATGCAGCAAAAAGGAGACGCCATTCGCAACGGCATCCGTGCGGTACTCGAAACCCGCCGAGACATGATCACCCCCGACATGGGCGGCACTGGCACGACGTCGACCTTTGCTCAAGCCTTGGTGGAGCAGGTCAATCATTGATAATTATTAAAATAGATACCTTATATTACCAATTTGACATTTTGTGCCATAAAGATACAAAACAGTGTTTTTTATAAGCAACTGGTCTATTCTAGGAGCGTTTATAACAACGCTCCCGGAATTTTACGGCCATGCTTACCTCCCTGAAATCTGACCAGCTGCGTAGTGCACTGTCACAACACACCGCTTGCATCTACTTTACTCCTGAGGGCGTGATTCAAGATGCCAGCCATCTGTTTCTGAGTACGGTAGGTTATTCACTGGCGCAGGTTAAAGGGCAGCACCACCGAATGTTCTGCTTTCCCGAAGATGCCAACCGCCAGGAGTACCAGGCTTTCTGGCAAGCGCTGGCCGCAGGAGAGAGCCAGCAGGGGCGCTTTCGGCGGGTAAATGCACAAGGGGAAGAGGTCTGGCTGGAAGCCACTTACCTGCCGATCAAGAACCGCCGTGGCAAGGTGGTGCAGGTGTTCAAGGTAGCCAGCGACGTGACCGAGAAACACCAGAGGGCGGCACGGGAGCGGGCCATTCTGGCAGCGCTCGACAGCTCCATGGCGGTCATCGAGTTCACCCCTGATGGCTACATTCTGGAAGCCAACCACAATTTCGAGCAGGCCATGGGCTATCCGCTGAGCCGCATTCGCGGTGAACACCATCGCCTGTTTTGTGAGCCCCAGTTTTATCAACAGCACCCCCACTTCTGGCAAGAGCTGGCCCGCGGCGAGTTCAAGCAGGGCAAGTTCGTCCGGCTCAATGCCCAAGGGCAGGTGGTCTGGCTGGAAGCGACCTACAACCCCATCTTCGATGCCGAAGGGCGCGTGGTTAAAGTGGTCAAGTTCGCCACCGACATCACGGCAGAAATGACTGCCACCGAGGCCGCGAGGGCGACCGTCGGCAGCGCCAGAACGTCATCCAGCCAAACCGAGCGCATCGCTCAGGAAGGACTATCGCATCTGCAGAAGGTGCTTGCCGACTCGCAGCAGGCCGCCTCGACGCTGGTCGACGCACAGCAACTAATCAACGCCCTCAACCAGCAGGCTGCCCAGATCAATAGCATCACCAGCTCCATCGCTCGGATTGCCAGCCAGACCAACTTGTTGTCGCTAAATGCCGCCGTGGAGGCCGCACGTGCCGGTGAACAGGGGCGAGGTTTTGCCGTAGTGGCCAACGAGGTGCGCCAACTGGCCAAGGGCTCCAGCGATGCCGTGAGTGAGATTACCCGAGTGCTCAAGGAGAACAACGCCCTAGTGAGCAAGACGACACAAGCCATGCAGCAGGTGGTGGAACAGGGCCAGAATAGCCAGAACAGCGTGAAGGAGATCGAGGCGATCGTTAACGAGATATTGCAGGGAGCGCAAAGCGTATCTCACTCGATCGAGCGACTCGCGCTCGAAGCGAGCTGAGCTACCCCGCCAGCTCAGGCTGGCGGGGCGTGCTACGGTTTAGCGCAGTTTGGTTTTACGCAGGTACGGCAGTACCGCGTCGAATTCACCAAATTTCTGCTGAGCATCTTCATTGGAAACGCTGGGAGGAATGATGACATCCTGCCCTACACTCCAATCCGCAGGCGTGGCCACGCCGTGCTTGGCGGTGGTTTGCAGAGCATCCAGCGCGCGCAGGATCTCGGCAAAATTGCGTCCGACGGTCATCGGGTAGGTCATCGAGAGCTTCAGCTGCTTGTCCGGGCCAATGATGAAAACCGAGCGCACCGTCGCGCTATCGGCAGGCGTGCGGCCATCGGGCAAGTAGGCGTCTTCCGGCAGCATGTCGAACAGTTTGGAGACCTTGAGCCCTTCATCGGCGATGATAGGGAAGCTCACGGCACTGCCGCTGACGGTCTCGATATCGCCCGCCCAGCGCTTGTGATCCTCGACACCGTCCACGGACACCCCGATCACCTTGGTGCCACGCTTTTCCCATTCAGCGCTCAGGGTAGCCACCGCGCCAAACTCGGTGGTGCAGACAGGAGTGAAATCCTTGGGGTGGGAAAACAGAATCGCCCAGCTGTCGCCTATCCATTCATGAAAGCGAATCGGCCCCTGGCTGGTTTCCGCTTCGAAGTCAGGTACAACGGCATTGATACGTAGTGACATGGTGGCTCCTCAAGTAAGGGTATCCGGTTTTCATACCTTATATGACTTTACCGCCCTTCACTATAGAACTTTTTGAGCTAAGCAGGTAAACGGCGTTCATGATGGAAACACACAAATGCCCGCGGTTGCCACGGCACCAGCTTCTCCATCCTGGCAAGAAACCGCTCGCGGCGGGTGACCTTCTTCTTGTTCTGGTGCTCAGCCTGGGCGAATGAGATCTGTTTCATCGGAGTGGCTCTGTCAGCGGGTGTTGGACGACAGGTCAGATTTTACCTCGTCGGTGGCTATGAGGCAGCTCCGACGGGATTTATGCAGCGTTTCCCTAAGCCTCGTGACTGCTCTCCGCCCTATCGGACGGAGCTTCCCACTTCTCAGGCAGCAACCGGCGACATGCCGGATTTACGCGAGCCTCGATGGGCAGAGACGGACAGCCCTTCCGCCTTCAACTTCAAAATTCCTTGATGCTTGATGTTCAGCGCCGCGTTGATGTCGCGATCGTGGTGAGACCCGCAAGAGGTACACGTCCACTCTCGGACGCTCAGCGTCATCCCACCCAGTCTGTGCTGGCAGACATGGCACGTCTTGGAGCTGGCAAACCACGGGTCGATCTTGACCAGATGTTTGCCTTGCTCTTTGGCCTTGTATTCCAGCTTGGTGATCAAGGCATGCCAGGACGCATCGCCGATGTGTTTGGCGAGCTTGGCATTCTTCATCATGTTTTTGACTTTCAGCGTCTCGACGATCACCGCTTGGTTGTCGTCAACGATCTGTCGGGACAGTTTGTGCTGGAAGTCGTTGCGGGCATTGGCTACCCGCTCGTGAGCCTTAGCGACGAGCAAGCGTGCTTTGGCTCGATTGGCGCTGCCTTTCGTCTTGCGTGACAACGCCTGTTGTTTGCGCTTGAGGTTCTTCTGCGCCTGCTTGAGAAAGCGCGGGTTGGCGGTCTTGCGCCCGGTGGAATCAATCGCTAGATGCGACAGCCCCATATCGAGGCCGACGATATTGGCCGCGTCCACATTCACCAGCGGCGCTAGGGTCGCTTGCTCTGTTTCATACAGCAGCGAGGCGTAGTGCTTGCCGGTGACGGTGCGTGACAGCGTGATGCTCTTGAGCTTGCCTTCTACCGGGCGGTGAACCTTGGCCTTGATGGGGTCGAGCTTGGGAATCTTGATCCAGTTCTCGCCGGCCTTGACGCTCATGCAGTGGTAGCTCGACTGCTTGCCACGCTTGCTCTTGAAGCGCGGGTAGCCGGCTTTCTGCTTGGGATCGAAGAATCGCTGGAAGGCTTTGTCTAGGTTGATACACGCCTGGGCTAGCGCAACGGAATCAGCTTCTTTCAGCCAGCCATACTTTCGAGACCTCTTGGCAATCGGCAGCAGCTTCTTGATGTCGTGCTTGGCGCTCAACGACTGGCCGTGACGCTTGTAGCGATGGGACATGATCCGAAGGCCAGTGTTATACGCAAACCGCACCGCGCCGAACTGGCGGTTCAGAAACTCCGCCTGCTCGGACGTGGGATAGATGCGTACCTTGGTGGCTTTCAGCATGCCAGTGTTCCTTGCTACAATGTAGCCAATATATACCAGCAAAAACATGGCGGCAACACAATGAAGAAAGACATCCTCCACATGAAGATCGACGGCGAGTTAAAGAAAGCTTTGCAAGATGAGGCGGAAAGACAGAATCGAAACCTGTCGAACTTGGTCGAGACTGTGCTAAAGGCATACATGGAAAAGAAGAACGGCTAGCGCCGTTCCCGCTTGTATCTCCGCCCGCATTGGGCGGAGGTTTACGCGGATTTTTTGCTAAAACATAACGCAAAGCGCACCGGCGACCTTGACGCAGCGAAGCGGAGACAAGGGCGTCCGAGTGACGCGCCTGGTTAGCTGTTCCCAAGCATGTACGCACGAAGCTGCCGCTCCTCTCGCATGACATAGAGAACGAAAACCCGCTGCCCGTCCTCACGATAAAAAATGCGACACGGTGGAACCACTACCTCCCTGTATACCGAATCAGGGAGCTCTGGAGGAAACCGCCCAGATTGGGGAAAATTTTCCAAACGCTCGATCTTATCGAAAACTTCCTGGACCAGATGACTTGCGGCAACAGGATTATCCAGAGCAATGTACTCAGCGATGGCATCCAGTTCCTGAATGGCGGGCTCCGTCCAGATTACTTCAGCCATTTACTCATTTTCTCCCTGACCTCACTCTGGCTGTAAGTTCTTCCCTCAAGTACAGCACGCTCTCCCCGTGAGAGTCCCTCAAGCAGCTCAAGTCGGCGCTGCATGAACTCGTAATCCTGCACATCAACAAGGTATGCGGATGGCTGACCATGCTCCGTGATCAGTACCGGCTCTTTAGACAAGTGCAGATCTGCCAAAATCTTTGTGGCTTGGCGCTTGAGGTTCGTAACAAGCTCAACTTTCATGGGCTCACCCCGAATCGACTAATAGTGACACTATAGTATCACTTTTCAGGTAGGGCAATCACAGCTAACGCTTGCAGCATGCGCGCCCATGAAATGGAGCCGAAGGCGCAATGTAGTGGGTGTCGCCGTGCCTGCACTGGTTATGTTCTTCTTCGTGTTAGCAGCGCCTACCCAGCCACCCCGAAGAATCAATGTGGATAAAATAACCGAAGTCCTCAGAGGACATGACGGATCGCGCATCAGTGAGCCCAACACCACAATACGGACAGCACTTAATTTCGACTGCTGTAGTCCAGAGCGTATCACCCACTTCCTCAAGATATTGATTTTCCTGTAAGTCATCCTCTGTTGCTACCCGCTCAATAACCAAACACCAACCAAGGTCTTCAGAGCCAAAACGGGCTGGCCCCCAACAGATTGAAACGCCATCACTCGGCATCTCGTCACAACAGTGTATGAGATTTGACAGGCTATCCATTTATTTCATCCACAAATATCTGGTCCTCTACGGCATCTGCAATGGCGCGATCCAATCGTGTAAGCAAATCTTCGAATGACTCTTCAGGCCGGCGGACTAACATTGCAAGGCATTGATCTTCATCAGATGCAGTCGCCGCACAGCTAACCGGGCCAACCCTACCAATAGTGATTTCGCCTGAGCCATCAATCAGCAGTTCAATATTCTCGAGTTTCATATGACGAAACCTGACTCTTTGTGAACATAACGCCTGCCGTCACCGGTGACAAAGCCAGAGCGAAGCGGAGGTTTTGGCATCCGGTGCACGGCCTGGTTATGCAGCATGTAGCGGCTTGATTCGATCCACTTCTTCCTTGACCGACTGCGCGGCAGTCCAAAGATCAACAGACCGCTGTGCGTTCAGCCAGAACTCCGGCGAATTACCAAACAAACGCGCAAGCCGGAGCGCCATTTCAGGACTCACAGCACGACGCTCGCGCAGTAACTCATTAACTGACTGACGAGAGACGCCCAGAGATTCAGCCAACCCCGAAACGGTAAGGCCATAGTCCGGAAGAAAGTCTTCCCTCAGCATTTCACCAGGATGAGTCGGTTTGCGCTGCATACCGGCAGTATTAAGAATAGCCATAGTCATCACCTCACTCAGTGGTAGTCACACACTTCGACTTCATACGCATCACCACCTTCAAAACGAAAACAGATACGCCACTGATCATTGATTGAAATTGCGTGCTGCCCCTGCCTGTTTCCCGACAGTGGGTGAAGGCGGTTGCCGGGCGGCACTTTCAAATCCTCAAGCTGTAAGGCCAGATCCACGTATTCAAGTTTTCTAGCGGCTCTCGGAGCAACATCCGCAGGAAATTTCTTTGACTTGCCCTTGGAGTAGAGCTCTTGGGTCCGTTTGTCAGCGAAGGATTTAATCATGAAGAAGAGCGTATCGCGTCACGTGACACTTGTCAATGCGGCCTGGATGTGACTGCATAACGCAGAGCGCACCGGCGACCTTGACGCAGCGAAGCGGAGACAAGGGCGTCCGAGTGACGCGCCTGGTTAGCTGTTCCCAAGCATGTACGCACGAAGCTGCCGCTCCTCTCGCATGACATAGAGAACGAAAACCCGCTGCCCGTCCTCACGATAAAAAATGCGACACGGTGGAACCACTACCTCCCTGTATACCGAATCAGGGAGCTCTGGAGGAAACCGCCCAGATTGGGGAAAATTTTCCAAACGCTCGATCTTATCGAAAACTTCCTGGACCAGATGACTTGCGGCAACAGGATTATCCAGAGCAATGTACTCAGCGATGGCATCCAGTTCCTGAATGGCGGGCTCCGTCCAGATTACTTCAGCCATTTACTCATTTTCTCCCTGACCTCACTCTGGCTGTAAGTTCTTCCCTCAAGTACAGCACGCTCTCCCCGTGAGAGTCCCTCAAGCAGCTCAAGTCGGCGCTGCATGAACTCGTAATCCTGCACATCAACAAGGTATGCGGATGGCTGACCATGCTCCGTGATCAGTACCGGCTCTTTAGACAAGTGCAGATCTGCCAAAATCTTTGTGGCTTGGCGCTTGAGGTTCGTAACAAGCTCAACTTTCATGGGCTCACCCCGAATCGACTAATAGTGACACTATAGTATCACTTTTCAGGTAGGGCAATCACAGCTAACGC
>NZ_PINZ01000069.1:0-9102 GCF_002810305.1 Halomonas sp. 141 | reverse complement strand
CATCGATCTGCTTGCGCATGTCGACCGGCTCGCGACACAGGTAGACGCGCAGCCGGGTGTCCGGCCGGATCATCGGGTCACCTCCACGGCGACGAAGCGCAGCGGCCGGTGGCGAGGTGGCACGGGCACGCCCTGCACCTCCAGGCGCTGCTCCCACGCCAGCAGTGACGCCAAATCCAGCCCTTGCTCTTCAGCGTACTCGCTCAGCGGCAGTTGGCGAGAGGAGGCATGGAACAGATGGCCCAGCCAGAAGGCCTGTGTCGAGGTCAGGTCGGTCATGGTGTCCTCCTTGCTATCGAATGACACCAGTCTGACGGATACTACTCAGCGGTAGAAGATGGGGTTGGTGGAGCGCTTACCAGGTCAGTGGGTTAGAAGTGCTTCCGGGGGTCGGTCTCACGGATTCAGGTTCCATTGAGCAGGCTGCCTGCTTGCTGGTAAAAACGTTGAAAGAAAGTGGGCAGGTGTTTAGTTGTGGCAATGGGGGCTCAATGTGTGATGCCATGCACTTTGCCGAAGAGCTTTCAGGGCGTTATCGGCTTGACCGCCGTGCTCTTGCTGCTAGCAGTATTAGCGATGTTGCCCATATTAGCTGCGTTGGAAATGATTATGGCTATGAGTATATTTTTTCACGTTACCTGGAAGGCCATGCCAAAGCAGGGGATTGTCTGTTGGCAATAAGCACCAGTGGGACCAGTCAAAATGTCATAAAGGCCGCCCGTTATGCGAAAGAAAATGGCGTAAATGTGATTGCGTTGTGCGGTAAAGAAGGCTCCCCTTTGGAACGTGTTTCGGATGTGACTATTTGTACACCTGCAGGTTCATATGCGGATAGAGTGCAAGAACTGCACATTAAAGTTATTCATATATTGATAGAGCAGGTGGAGCGAGAGCTTTTTCCAGAGAATTATCTGTAAAGCCGTATTTCAGTTACATAAGTTGTTATGAACAAGCCAGCAATGCTGAATTCGAAGATTCGTTTAGAATACAGGCGAATGGCCTAACGTGCGCTAGCGTGTTTGTAGAAAATGGAAGGTGTTCCAAGCGCTCACCGTCTGCAACTGGATGTTACTTCAGGTATGCATATGCTGTGCGTTGCGGCATCGAATTAATACGGGAGATGTCTTGCAGGGTCTGTAACGACGCGAACCCCTGAAAGGCGCTGAATCGGCGTTTCTTTTTGAAACGAATCTGGCATCATTGATAATTATTCTTATGTTGATGTTGGCAACATATTCTATCGAGAGGGCTAGGCATGGCGTTAAGCACAAAGGGATGGGGCGTGGCGGCAGCAGGCGTGGTGGTGGTTGGCGCTGGTGGGTATGTCGCAGCTCAGGCGATGGTGGGCAATCAGGTGGAGCAGGCGCTGGTCGATAGCTTCGCCGAGCTGGATCAGTCGGTCTCCTACGAGGTGCATGATGTGCAGATCGACAAGGGCCTCTTCGATACTCGAGCCACGGCCACGATCGCCATGCGCGGGTTCGAAGACGCCACGGCGGACGTCAACCTGTTCGTCAAGCACGGGGCGCTGAGCGCCGATATTACCGGCGAACTCGTGCCCAATCAGGCACTGGTGCAGGGCATCATCGATATCGACCTCAAGGCAACACGTTCCGCCATCGCAGGGCAACTGAGCGCCACCGAGCTGGATGGCGTGGCGCTGGATGTGCTGGTCGACCAGCTGGTGGTGGGGCTCGATCGCGGTGCCGACGGGCATTGGCACCTGGATACCCGGGCTCAGGAAATCACCTACCATGGCGACAATGAAACCGTGCGCATGGTGACGCCACGGCTGATCCTGAACACTCGTCATCACGAAGGCGAACCCGTGCTGCTGCAGAGTCTCGACATACCGCGCACGGAAATATTCGTGGAAGGCGTGCGGGTCTACCTGGAGGGCATGGAGTCGGAGAGCGAGTCACGAGGGGAGACCATTGTCCACCAGAGCGGCCATTTCCGGATTGCCGAGATGGGCGTGGATGATACGTCCTTTGGTAGCCTGGCCTTCGAGGTGAGTGCCGACAACTGGGACCTGGAGGCGCTGCAAGCCTTTCAAGAAGCCTATGCCCCCC
Source organism: Halomonas sp. 141 (assembly GCF_002810305.1). Taxonomy (NCBI): domain Bacteria; kingdom Pseudomonadati; phylum Pseudomonadota; class Gammaproteobacteria; order Oceanospirillales; family Halomonadaceae; genus Halomonas; species Halomonas sp. 141. The sequence continues at coordinate 7,030 of NZ_PINZ01000069.1, read as the reverse complement.
TCATGGCCATGCACCTGGATGCCGAAGAGCGCGGCGTGCCGGTGGATGCCGAGCAAGAGCGTGTGCTGATGGCCGAGGCTCTGGAAAGCAGCTACGCCATGCTGGTTGCCAGCCCCACCATGGCCATCGACCCCCTGCAGGCCCACATCGTACTGCCCGACCTGGGCATCGACTTCAAGCCTCGGCTCACTACGCACATGGCCTTCGACGGTCAGGACCTCGCCAAAGGAGCGCTCTACGGTGCCTTCTGGCCGGTTGGGCAGCCGTTACCCCAGGGCCTGATGAGCGAAGAGCAGATGATGAGCCCCTTCGAAGCCCAGGAGTATCTCAGCCGTCGCCTGAGCCTGGCGCTGGCCGTAACCACACCTCCCGATCTGGTATTGGGCTTTATTCCGATGCCGTTTGCCGCCATGCTGGACAGCGAGGCGGAAGAGCAGGAAGTGCTTTGGCAAGAAGGAAGCCTGATGATCAATGGTCAGCCGATCATGTAATGGGGCACACCCGCTCTCCATGAATCTGGGTCTACGGAAGGAAATATCATGATGCTCACTATGGTTATCGTGCTGGTGGTGGTGGCTCTGATCGCCGTCTATATGGTGTCGGTGTACAACCGACTGGTGTCGCTGCGCAACCGCTTTCAAAACAGCTTTGCGCAAATCGAGGTGCAGCTGAAGCGGCGTCACGACTTGATTCCCAACCTGGTGGAAACCGCCAAGGGCTACCTCAATCATGAGCGGGAAACGCTGCAGGCGGTGATCGAAGCGCGTAACACCGCCGCCGCCGGCCTGAAAGCCGCCGCGGCCAACCCTGGCAGCGCCCAGGCCATGGCGCAATTGGGTGGTGCAGAGGGCGCGCTGACTCAGGCCATGGGGCGGCTGAACGTGGTCATGGAAGCCTACCCGGACCTGAAAGCTTCGCAGAACATGCAGCAGCTGTCGGAAGAGCTGACCAGCACCGAAAACAAGGTAGCGTTTGCCCGTCAGGCGTTCAACGACGCAGTGATGCACTACAACACCTATCGCCAGAGTTTCCCACCGATTGCCGTGGCGGGCATGCTGGGACATGGGCAGGATGCCACGCTGCTGACCTTCGAAGACAGCGCCCAACTGCAAACGGCGCCGAGCGTCTCGTTCTAGACGTGATGCCCAGGCCCGGGTGACCACAGGGAGGCCAATGCCATGGATTTCTTTACCGCACAAGACAACGCCAGGCGCAGCACGGGCCGCTGGGTGGTGCTGTTGCTCCTCGCCATCGTCTCGTTGATCGGCGTGACCACGCTGGTGGTGGCCATTGCGCTGTACATGATGGGCGCCAGCGGCAGTCAGGCTCAGCCGGTCGAGCAGGGGGTGTTGACCATGCTCTCCTGGGAGCTGCTGGCGGCGGTGGCCGTCGGCGTGCTGGCGCTGGTGGGGTTCGGGGGGCTGTACAAGCAGCGCCAGCTGCGTCGAGGTGGCCGTGTGGTGGCGGAAGCGCTGGGTGGCCGTCTGATCAACCTCGACACGCGCGATCACGACGAGCGGCGGATCCTGAATGTAGTCGAGGAGATGGCCATTGCCTCCGGAACGCCGGTGCCTGCGGTATACGTGCTGGAAGAGGAGGGGATCAATGCCTTTGCGGCCGGTTATCAGCCTGCCGATGCAGTGGTGGGCATTACCCGAGGCGCCATTCGGCAGCTCACCCGCGATGAGCTGCAGGGGGTGGTCGCCCATGAGTTCAGTCATATTCTGCACGGCGACATGCGCCTGAACATCCGGCTGGTGAGCCTGCTGCATGGCGTGCTGCTGATTGGTCTGGCAGGCGGCATGATGTTGCGCAGCTTGCGCTTTCGAAGAGTCAGCAACAACAAGCGCGACAACTCGGCGGCGGTAGTGCTGGGCCTTGGGCTGGCGCTCACCTTGATCGGCTACGCGGGCACTTTCTTTGGCGGGCTGATCAAATCGGCGGTGAGCCGTCAACGGGAGTATCTGGCCGACGCGGCAGCCGTGCAGTACACCCGCAACCCACAGGGGATAGGCGGTGCGCTGGTGAAAGTGGGTGCCCATGCCAAGGGCTCGCACCTCTCGGCACCTCAGGCGGCCGAATTCAGCCACCTGTTTTTCAGTCAAGGAGTGTCGTCGGGGCTAAGCCAGCTCATGGCGACGCATCCGCCGCTCAAGTCGCGCATTCAGCGCGTTCTGCCCGACTGGCACGGTCGTTTCGAAGCCTTGCAGCCAGCGCCTTCGCAGCAAGAGCCCGACACCCCTGGTGCCGAGGCAGACCAACGCTCCCATGGCCGCCGGATGGGAGGTGTGTCCACGTCTCCCGAGGCGCTGTTCAGTATGGCGGCCATGCAGGTGGCGCTGGGGGCCATGGGGCAGCCCGATCCACGCCATTTGCAAAAGGCCCGCGACGTGATCGATGCCTTGCCCGCCACCCTGGTAGAGGCCGCCCATGAACCCTACAGTGCCAGGGCGCTGATCTACGCCATGCTGCTGAGCGACGATGATGCCGAACGCACACAGCAGTTGGCGGCGCTGGAGGCCGTGGCGCTGCCGGATGTGTTCGCAGCATTGCATACCCTCAAGGAGCAGGTGGCCCGGCTCGACGTACAGCTGCGCCTGCCGCTGATCGAACTTGCCCTGCCTGCGCTCACCTCGCTTTCCACACAGCAGGCCCAGCACTTCAGGCTCTGTATGGAGCGTTTGATCCATAGCGACGGCAAGGTCAGCCTGTTCGAGTGGACGCTCTACCAGCTGCTGCTGAGCCATCTGAGCGAGCGTCACGGCGGTGCTGAAACCCTGACGTTGGAACAGACCCAGGCCGAATGTCAGCGGTTGTTGGGCGTGTTGGCTGAGGCGGGAGTGGCACCAGGGCAGGCGGGTGACGAGGCCGTGGCTGCCGCGCTGCGGGCTGCCCAGGCCTCGCTGCCTTTCACGTTGTCTTCCCTGCAAGACGCCGATGACATGCAGGCGCTCAGCCTGGCCGTAGAGCGCTTGCGCCGCTTGAAACCGCTGCATAAAGCCCGCTTGCTGAACGCCATGACCCGCTGTGTAGAGCACAGTGGCGTGATTCGCGCCGCCGAGGCAGAGCTGTTCCGCGCGGTGGCCGATATGCTCGGCTGCCCAGTGCCGCCGCTGTTGGAAGAGCACGACAGCGATACTCACTCCATGGGGTGAACGCCCATGCCTTCATCGCTCCTACTGTTACTGGCCGATGCCGTGTTGCTGTTGCATGTGCTGTTCGTAGCCTTCGTGGTGCTGGGGCTAATGGCTATCTACCTGGGCGGTATTCTGGGCTGGTACTGGGTGCGCCACCGCCGGTTTCGGCTTGTTCATCTAGGCGCCATTGGTTATGTGGTCGTGCAAGCGTGGCTAGGAGCCGTCTGCCCGCTCACCACCCTGGAAATGGCGCTGCGTGCCGAAGCCGGTTCAGCCACTTACGCTGGTTCCTTCATTCAACACTGGCTCCAGCGGCTGCTCTACTACACGGCACCGGAGTGGGTGTTCGTGGCGGTATATACCCTGTTCGGTAGCTTGGTGCTGGCCAGCTGGTGGGTGGTGCGGCCCGTTGCCCGCCAGCGGGGCTGAGGTTTGCAGGGGCCTGCCGTAGTCCGTAATGCGTTGCAGAGTCGTGCTGGCAGGGAACGCGAGGTGCGTTAGGCTGAGGGGTACGTACGCCGTTTCGCCAAAGGGCCTGCCAGGGCAGGTGTCTGCTGGAGAAAGGGCGATCATGCAGAGCGCCAAGCGTAAAGAGGTGCAGGATGACCAAACGACCAAATGGACAGGGTGACGCTTCGATAGCCACCGTTTCGTGCAAGACCGAGCAGCTGCTGCTGGCAGCGTTGGAGCGGGGTGGCAGCTGCCTGGAAACAGGGCGTTACTTGATCAGCTATCGAGACGGCCAGGTGGAAGAGGGCATCAAGGCACTGCAGCCCTTAACTTCCGTATTGCCGACGCGCGCGATTTCAGCGAGCAAGCGGTCAGCCTGGACGAAACCGGTGACGCCGAGGCGCTGGTATTTCCAGAGCTGGGCGTAGCCCTGGTGGGCGGCGATGCCTTGCAGCACCATGGCATGGACGTACTGGACAAGCTCGCGGTGAATAGCCCCATCGAGATCATCGAGCCGGAATATTTTGCCTTTTCGGAAAACTCGGAGTACTTGCGCGGTTTTCTGCGTGCCGCGACCACCATTGCCCGTGACATGGGGGTGGAGCTGGAGATGGAAAACGCCGTCGAAAAGCCAGAACAAGAGGGCCGCACCACCACCTGGGGGTGGGGCAGGTATCAAGGTCGCCGTGCTGGATACCGGGATGGACCTGGGCCACCCGGAGTTTGCGGGCCGTGAATTTGTCTCGCGCAGCTTCGTCGGCGAGCCGGTGCAGGACCTCAATGGGCATGGTACACACTGTATTGGAACCGCCTGCGGCCCGAAGTCTCCCCGCGGTGATACCCCCCGTTACGGGGTTGCCTTCGATGCCCAGGTACTGGTGGGTAAAGTGTTGACCAACTCGGGCAGCAGTACGGGCGCAGGCGTGTTGGCAGGTTTGAACTGGGCGATTGCCAATCGCTGTGAAGTGATCTCCATGTCACTGGGCAGCCAGAGCCCGGTACAGGCCGCCTACACCCATGCCGGTGCGGCAGCGCTACGCAACGACTGCCTGGTGATAGCGGCGGCGGGCAATTCAACCCTGCCAACCGGCGCCCCGGCGAACTCGCCCACGGTGATGTCGGTGGCTTCCCTGGATCCCAACCTGTCGGTGTCCAGCTTCTCCAATCATGGCAAGATCGAGCTGGCCGCCCCAGGGCGCGACGTTTTGTCTGCCTGGCCTCGGCCGACCTGTCACAAGGCCATCAGCGGTACCAGCATGGCGACTCCGCACGTGGCGGGGTGTGCGGCCCTTTGGGCCCAGTCGGATGCTTCATTGCGAGGCCGAAAACTGTGGGATCAGTTAATAGCCTCTGCTCGGCCTTTGCCGTTATCGGAAGAGCAGGTGGGCGCGGGGCTGGTACAAGCTCCCTGACGGGGTGCGCTGGCGGTCTTCTTGGGCCGTCCAGCGCATGCTAATCAACACGTGTGGCGTTAATTTTCGGGAGATACCTTCAATGGCAACGGTAACGCTTTGGCTGATCACGATTTCCGGCGATCAGCCCATCCATGACATCGCCACGCGTCTCAGCGCCGAAGGGCTCACCGTCCGCGAGGTGCTGGAGGAGATCGGCTGCATTACCGGCGCCGCCGATGACGCTACCGTCAAGCGCCTCAAGCGCGTGCAAGGAGTGCTCGACATCGTCCCGGATACGCCGATGGATGTGGGGCCACCAGGTACGGATGAGACGTGGTGATGATGGCTTTTTGCAGCTCCAGGAGCTTGAAGCGACGATCAAATACTATCGATATTCGCTATGCTATCCCTTCTCTCTGGCGCAGCCGTTATTCAAACCTTGCCCCCAACGCCTTTGAACTTCTCGACAAACGCGACAATCTTTTGAAATACGCTCTGCTTTTTGGTGAGGTACTGTGGGTTCAACGGACTCATCTTCGGCAACAGGCTATTGAGCTCGGTGCCTTTTTCACTGGCATACTCCCGTTTGAGCGAGGTAGTGAGGTAGCGCCGCGCTTCTTCTGCCTTTAGGTTCTCTGATTCAATCAGCGCTTCGGCCTCGCGTTGCTGTTCCGCTTGGGCAAAGGTAAAGAAGGCCTCGATCACACTGGCTTTCTCACCGATCTGGTCCAGGTCGGTCTGGTTGATGAAATCAACCACCAGACCTTCTTTCGCACGGTTGCCAAGGCTTGCACGGATAACCCGCCGCACTTCTTGCACCAGCTCTGCTTTGCTTTTGGTTTTTTTATTGTGCTCGAAGATAAGCCCCAGAATATAATCCAGGTTGATTTCCTGAGACTTCAGCAGGTCGACTTCGAACTCCACATCGTCCCAGTCGAGTGTTGTTGAATCGGTTGCCTCAGCGGCCTTCTGACGGCGTTGCCAGTCGCGGATGTCGTTGTAGGTCGAGCGGTAATCCTGAACCTTGCGCTCGGAGGGTAAGCGTATGGTTTGCAGCTCCGCCAGCTTTTCGTCGTCCAGGTAGTGTTCTGCTTTAAACGCCTCAACTGCCTCTGGGTCGCTAGTATCCAGCTTTTGCAAGGCTTTGAGGCTGGCAAATTCATCGTAGTTTTGCAGCACATTTTCGACGCGCAGATACTCGCCAAAGACCTTGGCAAAGGCTTTTTTGTCGGCTTCCTGTTCGATGGCGGCAGGGTCAGGGAAGTTATGCTCCAGATCGGCAACGACTTCCATAAAACCGCGCCGAGCATGGCCGGTCACCAGGTCGGTAAAGCCCTCCATATACTCTTTGTAGCTTTTCTCTAACACCACGTTTTTGGTGTTTTTATCCCCGAACAGGGTAATGGCATCCACCGTTGCCTTTTCCAGATCACGGAAGGTGACGATATTGCCAAACGCCTTGGTGGCATCGTAAATGCGGTTGGTGCGCGAAAAAGCCTGCATCAAGCCGTGGTAGCGCAGGTTTTTATCAACGAACAGGGTATTCAGCGTGGGTGCATCAAAGCCGGTGAGGAACATGCCGACCACGATCAGCAGATCGATTTCCTTGGCTTTTACCCGCTTGGCCAGGTCGCGGTAGTAGTTCTGGAAGCCGTTGCTGTCCACGCTGTAGGTGGTTTTGAAGTAAGCGTTGTAGTCATCGATGGCAGCGCTTAAAAATTCCTTGGCACTGGAATGCATTGCCGACACATTAAAGCTTTCATCCACAATGTCACCAATGGCATCTTGCTCTTCATTGGCCGCAAACGAGAAAATGGTGGCGATTTTTAGCGGCTTGTCGCTGTCTTTTTGAAGCTCATTCAGCGTTTCATAATACAGCTTGGCCGCTTCCACGCTGCTCACCGCAAACATGGCGTTAAAGCCTGAGGAATCCCCACGAACTTTGCTATCCATCGCATAAGGCCTGCTCTTTGACTTCCCCTTGGAGGCTCGTCAGAACTGTCTTCCAAGAGGGCCATGGGACAGCACCGACACAATGACGTCGCAGCC
>NZ_PINZ01000068.1:0-9361 GCF_002810305.1 Halomonas sp. 141 | reverse complement strand
TGGCAGGGGAAATAGGCCATCTTTACTGGTCAGAAAGCGACCGCTGATGCGGTGAAAGTACCATTCTGAGCGCTTCAACCGCTTAGAACCGAATTGATCAGCGGTTCCTTAGTGAAAGGTCGCCGGCAACGGGATTAACGTGAAGCCCCATATTTGGGGGCGAGTTCCTGCTTGATGCGGGCAGCGACCTCCTTGAGTCGTGGGCCAAGATTGTTGACCAGGCGATCATGATCCAGCCGCAGGCTGGAGCCGCCACAGTTGATGGCCATGACTTCCGCACCATCTTCCAGAATCAGTGGCATCGCCACCGCGCTGATATCCCGCTGCCAATCCTGTTCGGAGAGGCAGAAGCCGTATTCGGCATAGTCGCGCAGGCTCTGTTCGATGCCCGCCTGCAGGCGGGGCCAGTCGCTGCCATGAAACGCGGCCAGCTCTTGCATCACCTGATGGCGACGCTCGCCAGGCAGGCCGCATAGCCACGCGCGCCCAATGGCCGACGTGGCGATGGGCAGCCGGGAGCCCACGTCCAGGCGAATGATCAGCGGGCCGTGGCCATGGCAGGTTTCCAGATACACCATGTCGCTGCGGTCGGCGCTGCCCAGGCTGACGTTACAGTCGGTGGCATCGGCAAACTGCTGCAAGTGGGGGCGGGCGACTTCGCGTATCCCCATGTTGGCCAGAAAGCGGTAGCCCAGTGCCAGCACCCCTGGCCCCAGGCGGTACTTTTCCAGATGGCGGTTATGCTGCAAGTAGCCAAGCTGGGTCAGCGTGTAGGTCAGCCGTGACACCGTGGGGCGGGGAATGCGGGTGCGATTGGAGAGCTCCGCATTGCCCAAGTACTCCTCGCCCGTTCCAAAGGCGCGGAGCAGTTCCAGCCCACGCGCCAGCGCGGTGACGAAGTTGCGGTCTTTTTCGGAGGGTTGCGGCTCATCAGCAGCGGCGTCGGTGGGTTCCATCAAGCGTCTCGGCTAATCGTTCATTGAGTAGCAAGTATCGCATACCTGCGCTGGGGCGATGCAAAGCGTGATGACAAAGTGCCATCAACGCTTGGCCTGCGTCAGCGCTCCAGGCGCTCGATGATGGTGGCAATGCCCTGACCCACGCCGATACACATGGTCACCAGCGCATAGCGCCCGCCGGTGGCTTCCAGCTGGCGCAGGGCCGTGAGGGCCAAGCGCGCGCCCGAGGCACCCAGCGGATGGCCGATGGCAATGGCGCCGCCGTTGGCGTTCAGGCGTGGGTCATCGGCGGAAAGCCCGAGCTGCTGAACGCAGCCCAGCACCTGCACCGCAAAGGCCTCATTGATTTCGATGACGTCCATCTGTGCCAGCTCAAGGCCTGCCCGGGCCAGCGCTTTTTGCGACGCGGGCACCGGCCCCAGGCCCATCACCCGAGGGGCAACGCCCGCCACGGCGCTGGCCACGATACGGGCGCGGGGGGCAATTCCGGCACGCTCGCCCGCAGCCAGGGTGCCGACGATCAGCGCCGCGGCGCCGTCGTTCAACCCGGAAGCGTTGCCTGCGGTCACGACGCCGTTGTCGAACAGCGCACCCAGCCTGGCCAGTTTCTCTTCGGTGCTTTCCGGCCTGGGGTGCTCGTCCTTGTCCACCATCAGTGGCGGCTGTTTGCGCCCCTGGGGCACTTCGACGCCGAACATCTCGCCGTCATAAAAACCGTTGGCCAAAGCCTGGGCGTAGCGAGCCTGGGAGCGGGCGGCAAAAGCGTCGCTGGCGTCGCGGCCAATGTTCAGGTCGTGGGCGATGTTATCGGCGGTTTCCGGCATGCTGTGGCTGCCGTACTCTTTGGCAAGCCACGGGTTGGGGAAGCGCGAGCCAATCACGGTATCGAACATGGGCTGATTGCGCGCGTAGGGAGAGTCGGCTTTGCCCAGCACGTAGGGCGCACGCGACATGGACTCGACTCCGCCCGCCAGGAACAGCTCGCCTTCGCCCAGACGCGCCGCCCGGGCGGCGTCCATCATGGCGGCCAGGCCGCTGCCGCACAGCCGGTTGACCGTCTGTCCCGCGACGTCGATGGGCAGGCCCGCCAGCAGCGCCCCGTGGCGGGCCACGTTGCGAGAGTCTTCACCCGCCTGGTTGGTGCAGCCCGCCAGCACTTCTTCGTAGCTTTCAGGGGCAAACGGATTGCGCGCCACCAGCGCTTTTAATGTCAATCCCAGTAACTCATCCGGGCGAATGGCCGCCAGGCTGCCGCCATGGCGGCCAAAAGGGGTGCGTAATCCGTCGTAGATATAGGCGTCTTGCATGGTTGTTCTCCTTGTTTGGGTGAGCCGTATTGGTAACTGGGGGGTGTCAGCCCGTTGGCCCGTTCGTCAGGGACATGCCTAGCGCAGCGCGGCGGCGCAGCCACGGGCTGGGGCGGTAGCGGGGGTCGCCGGTGGCGTCCAGCAGGTTGTGCAAAATGGTCAGGATGCGCGAGGCGCCGTAGTGGTCGCCCATGCGTAGCGGACCGAACGGATAGCCCAAACCGAGTTCTACCGCTCGGTCGATGGTGGCAGGCGCTGCGACCCCTTGCTGAGCGATATCTGCCCCGACATTGACGATGCAGGCCACCACCCGCTGCAGCACGAAGCCATTGCTGTCCTGAAGTGTGCTGACCGGCGTGCCATCGGCATTGAGCAGGCTGGCTGCGGCCTCAATGAGGCTGGCGCGGGTCACGGGCGACGCCATCAGACTGCGGCGTTTTTCAAGCCCTGCCAGCATGTCCACCGCCACGCACTGCTCGGCGTTCAGGCCCTGGCGCAGGGCGCACTGGGTGGTGTCTTCACCCAGCGGCGTCAACAGGCACAGCGCCTCGGGGGAAGGCTGCTGCCCGCTCTCCAGCGGCCAGCCTGCAGCTTCGACCAGCTCGGCAAGCTGAGCGGCGCTGTCCGGGTCCTCCTGGCTGATCCATACCGGGCAAGCAGGCGTCGCTTGGCGGGGGCGCTCTTCTGGCATCTGCTGCTGGCCCTCCACGTAGCGGTAGAAGCCTTCGCCGGTCTTGCGCCCCAGCAGCCCCGCCGAAAGCCGCTGGCGGGTCAGGGGTGAGGGCCGAAAGCGCGGCTCTTCATAATATTGGTGGTACACCGATTCCATCACCGCATGGGAAACGTCGAGACCGGTCAGGTCCAGCAGCGTGAACGGCCCCATGCGAAAGCCGCCCTGGTCGACCATGATGCGATCAATGGTGGCGGGGGCGGCCACGCTCTCGCTCAGAATACGCAGCGCTTCGGTGCCAAAGGCGCGCCCGGCGTGGTTGACCAGAAAACCGGGGGTGTCGGTGGCCTGGGCGGTGAAGTGGCCCATGGCAGACCCCAGCGCATCGACCCGCTGGGTAACGCTGTGATCCGTTCTCAGCCCTGGAATCACCTCGACGATTTTCATCAGCGGTACCGGGTTGAAGAAGTGAAAGCCAATCACCCGTTCCGGGTGCTGGCAGGCGGCCGCAATCGCGGTCACCGACAGCGAAGAAGTGTTGGTGGCCAGCACGGCATCCTGGCGAACGATGCTCTCCAAATCGCCAAACAACCCCTGTTTGGCGTCCAGCTTCTCGACAATGGCTTCGACGACGATGTCGCAAGGGGCCAAGGCGGCGAGGTCGCGGGCCTCGACCAGTCGCTCGCCATACTGCTCGGCCTGAACCTGGGTCATTCGCTGCTTGTCGGCGCTGCGTTGCCATAACCCTTGAATAAAGGCTTTCGCTTCCGCCACCGCGCCTTCCTTGACATCAAATAGCATGACCTTCAGACCCGCCTGCGCGGCGAGCTGGGCGATGCCTCTCCCCATGGCCCCCGTGCCGACAATGCCGAGGGTGGTGAACGAATGGGCGATTGGGTCATTGGACATGGGTCAACATCCTCGCTGTGAGCGTTTTTGTTCTGCATTGCAAAATAGTATTTCGTTTATTGACTGCCATCCTAGGCTATGCAAAAGTGCCTGACAAGAGAGTGAGCGCTGGTTTCGCCATGCAAAACAATTAGGCGAGGCAGTGTGCCGGGCAGAGGTGTCGACCACCGATAAAGCGCATTGGCAGGCATCGCTGCCCCGAAAACGCCAACCATAAAAATATCGTTGTCCCAGGAGCCGTCATGATCCGTGATCCCGAACTGCTGAATCAGTTGGTTGATACCATTGCCCGTTTCGTCCGGGAGCGTTTGATTCCCAATGAGGCCCGGCTGGCCGAAGAGGATGCAGTGCCCGCCGAGATCCTGGCCGAGATGAAGGAGATGGGGCTGTTCGGCCTGTCGATCCCCGAAGAGTACGGCGGCCTCGGTCTCACCATGGAAGAGGAAGCTCTGGTAGCCATGGAGATCGGCAAGACCTCCCCGGCGTTTCGTTCGGTGTTTGGTACCAATAACGGCATCGGCGCCCAGGGGATCTTGATCGATGGCACCGACGCCCAGAAAGCCAAATACGTGCCGCGGCTGGCCACCGGCGAGATTCTCAGCTCGTTCTGCCTCACCGAGCCCGACTCTGGGTCGGATGCTGCCAGCCTGCGCACCACCGCCGTCCGCGATGGCGACCACTACCTCTTGAACGGCACCAAGCGCTATATCACCAACGGCCCGGAAGCCGACCTGTTCACCGTGATGGCGCGTACCGACCCGGACAACAAGGGCGCGGGCGGTATCTCGGCGTTTATCGTTGAGGGCGATACGCCAGGCCTGATGCGTGGCCCGGCAGATAACAAGATGGGCCAGAAGGGCGCGCATACCTGCGATATCATTTTCGACAACTGCCGGGTGCCCGCTGAGAACATCATTGGCGGTCAAGAGGGCCAGGGCTTCAAGACTGCCATGAAGGTGCTCGACCGTGGGCGGCTGCATATCTCTGCGGTGTGCGTGGGCGTGGCCGAACGGCTGGTGGAAGAGTCGCTGCGCTACACCATGGAGCGCAAGCAGTTTGGCGCGCCGCTGGCAGAGCACCAGCTGGTGCAGGCGATGCTGGCGGATAGCAAGACCGAGGCCTATGCGGGCAAAACCATGGTGATGGACGCCGCCAGACGCAAGGACGATGGCGAAAACGTCTCCACCCTGGCCTCCTGCTGCAAACTGTTCTGTGCCGAAATGGTCGGCCGCGTGGCCGACCGAGCCGTGCAGGTTCATGGCGGAGCAGGTTACATGTCGGAATACGCCGTAGAGCGCTTTTATCGCGATGTGCGTCTGTTCCGCATTTACGAAGGTACGACGCAGATCCAGCAGCTGGTGATCGCGCGCAACATGGTGCGGGAGGCGTCCTGATGGCTCTGTCGGTCCCTTACCAAGCGCCAGACGAGACGATCTTTGGTCGCTTAGCGAGCGAACTGCTGGCGGAGCTACCCGAGCGCTTGAGCACCCGCGTGCTGGAAAACGCTCGGCGCCTGGCGGATCACCCCGCGCTGGTGGATGGCAGCGTCCGCTGGAGCTACGCTGAGCTGGGCCAGGAGATTCGGGCCGCCTGCGAGTGGCTGGGCGCCTTGGGCGTGCGCCCCGGCGACCGGATCATGACGGTCAGTGAAAACTGTCGGGCACTGGTGGTGTTGCTGTTGGCCGCCAGTGAACTGGGCGTCTGGGTAGCCATCGTCAACTCGCGCTTGTCGGCGCAAGAGGTGGACGCGATTCGCGGGAATTGCCAGCCTCGACGTATCTTCTATACCTGCGAAGCCTCTGCCGAAGCGGTTCAACACGCCCAGCGCCACGCAGCCGACCGTTACCAGCACCCTCAACTGGGTAGCCTGGCCATTTCGCCACTCTGCGATAGTGAGCCCGAGCCCGTAGAAGCCAGCGGTGCCGAACAGGTGGCGGCGATGATCTACACCTCGGGCACCACTGGCACGCCAAAAGGCGTGATGCTCACCCATCGTGGCATTCTGTATATCGCCTCGATTTCCGGCGGCATGCGCCATCTCAACGAAGGGCAGCGGGTGTATGGCGTGCTGCCCATGTCCCATGTGTTTGGCCTTTCGTCGGTGTGCATGGGCTCGCTGTACAACGGGGCTTGCCTGTATACCGTACCGCGCTTCGAGGCACCGCACCTGCTGGCCACTTTGAAAGAGGAGCGCATTACCGTACTGCAGGGGGTACCCGCCATGTACGCTCGGGCGCTGGAGTACCTGAAGCGCGAGCAGCGGGCGTTGGAAGCACCGGCGCTCATTTATATCTCGGCAGGCGGTTCACCCCTGGACAGCGATACCAAGACCCGCGTCGAGGCCGCGTTTGGCCTGACTCTGCACAATGGTTATGGCCTCACCGAAGCCAGCCCGACCATCAGCCAGACGCGTATCGACGACCGCCACCAGAACAGCACCGTGGGCCGTGTGCTGCCGCTGCTGGAGTATCGGTTGGAGCCCTTGGGCAGTCACGGCACCACCGAGAACGCAGGAGAAGAAGTGGGCGAGCTCTGGGTGCGTGGCCCCAACGTCATGAAAGGCTATTTCCGCCAGCCGGAGGCGACCCGCGCCACCCTGACGGAAGATGGCTGGCTCAATACCGGTGACATCGCCAGGCTGGATCACGACGATCGGCTCTATATCGTCGGCCGCAGCAAAGAGCTGATCATCCGTTCGGGCTTCAATATCTACCCGCCGGACGTTGAAGCGGTGATCAACGAGCACCCGGCAGTCACCCTGACCGCCGTGGTGGGGCGGCAGGTGGCGGGCAATGAGGAAGTGGTGGCGTTCGTGCAGTGCGAGCCGGGTATCGAGGTCGATATGGCCGAACTCAAAGCTTTCATTGCCGAACGGCTGGCGCCCTACAAGCGGCCGACTCAAATTGTCTTGATGGAATCACTGCCTTCCACTGCCAGCGGGAAAATTTTGAAAGGGCGGCTGCGGGATCTGGCCCAGCAGGAGAGCGCCTCATGAGCGAAACAGACACGACCACACCCCAGGCGCTGATGGGCTATCACGAATTGCTGGGGATGCACGTAGTCGAGTGGCAAGAGGGGCGCGCGGTGGTGGAACTCACCATCGAGCCCAAGCACCTGAACCGCAGCGGCAACGTCCACGGCGGCGTGCTGGCCTCGATGCTGGATAGTGCGCTGAGCCTGGCGGGCCTGCACTGCGATGTGCCGGGCAACATTCGTCGTGGCATGACGCTTTCTCTGACCACCACCTTCGTGGGGCCCGCCCGGCAGGGCGTATTGCGCGCCACGGGCACTCTGCGCGGGGGCGGCCAAAAGACCTACATGACCAGCGGTGACATCGTCGATGACCAGGGCCGCCTCGTGGCCATGGGTGAGGGGTCGTTTCGCCGCCGCAGCGGCAGCGAGTCGGCTCACGGCATGCCGGACCCACAGGCGGAGGAGCCAAACGAGTGAGCCCAGCCCGTGTGCGGGTCTCCTGTCTGCTGCTGGTAACACTGGCCACCCTGATCCATCTGGTAGGGGGCAGCGTGCTGTGGCAGGCCGTGGGCATTATCGCGCTGCTGCTCTACCTGGCGACCCTGCGGGGCCAGTTGACGCGTATGGCCAAGGGGCTGCTGTGTGCAGCGGGCCTTCTGAGTTTGCTGGCGCTGTGGCGCTCGCCAACCCCCGGCCAACTGCTGTTCGAGGCAAGTGGACGCTTTGCGTTCTTTGCCACTTTCGTGGTGGCGCTCAGTATGCTCAGGTTGCCCGCCTATCGTTCCCGTCTGGTGCGCCGCTGTGGCCAGAGCATGCTGCTTCAGCCCCCGGGCCGCCGCTACCCGATTCTCTCGCTGGGGTCGGCGCTGTTTGGGATCATTCTGAACATTGGCGTGCTCAACCTGTTTGCCGCCATGATCGAAAAGAGCAATACCTTGAGCGCCGCCCAAGGCCGTACCTGGGTGCAGCAGGCGCGCCAGCGTCGTATGATGCTGGCGTTATTGCGCGGCTTTTCGCTGGCCCCGCTGATTTCGCCCATGGGCATTGGGGTGGCCGTGGTGCTTTCCAGTCTTCCCCAGGTCACCTGGCTACAGCTAGCCCCTTACATTCTGGGAGCGGCTGGGCTGATTTTCATGGCGGGCTGGGCGGTGGATTACCTGACGGGTCCGCATCCGCCCGCCAACAAGTCCTCCGTTTCCCCCTCGCTACGCCCTCTGGCCCAGTTCAGTGTGCTGCTGATCGGCATCGTGGCACTGGTGTTTTCGCTGGCCTGGCTGCTCGACGTGCGCCTGCCGATTGCCGCACTGCTGGGAGCCCCCAGCGGGGCGCTGCTATGGCTTGCCTGGCAGCGGCGTCGGCTGGGTTACGCCGGGCTGCCTGCGGCGCTAACGGCGGTTCATCGCCAGCTCCCCTGGCTGCTGTCGCCCAGCGCCAACGAGATCGTGGTGCTGGGGGCGGCGGGCTATCTGGGGCATCTGTGTGTGGGCCTGGTGGATACCCAACAGCTTGGGCCGCTGCTGGCGGTGCTCGGCCCGCTGGGCACCTTCAACGCAGTCCTGGCGATGCTGATGGTCGTGGGGCTGGCGCAAATAGGCGTCAATCCCATCGTCACCGTGACGCTGCTGGTGGGCCTGCTGCCCACTCTGGACATCCCTGGGCTGACACCAGCGCTGATCGGGGCGTCGTTGATGGTGGGTTGGGCACTGGCGCTGATGTCGTCGCCCATGACGGCGTCGATGCTGATTCTGTCGCGCTTTACCGGCGTGCCCGCGACCCGCATTGGCTATCGCTGGAATGGGCGTTTTTTGGTGGCGTCGATTCCGCTACTGGCGCTCTGGTTTGGCTGGTCGCCGTTTTAGCAGGCGCTCGTTGTCTGAAACGCTTGACCTTTGCCAGGCGTTTTTTTATTGTTCTTTTTATAAAGTGAAATATTATTTTACTATGCGGAATTGAGCCTAAAAACTGAAGAGCTAAAAAGCTGATGATTCAATCGTGGGAGCATGCCTTATGAAAATCCTCGTCGCGGTAAAACGCGTCATCGACTACAACGTCAAGATCCGCGTCAAGGCGGATCACTCCGATGTGGATCTGACCAACGTCAAGATGGCCATGAACCCCTTCTGCGAAATTGCCGTAGAAGAAGCCGTGCGCCTGAAAGAGAAGGGCGTAGCCACCGAGGTCGTGGCCGTGACCGTAGGCCCCAAGGCTGCCCAGGAGCAGCTGCGCACCGCGCTGGCGTTGGGGGCCGACCGCGCCATCCACATCGAGACCGACGCGCGTGTCGAATCGCTGGCGGTGGCCAAACTGCTGGCCAAGGTGGTGGATGAAGAGCAGCCCGGTCTGGTGATCCTCGGCAAACAGGCCATCGACACCGACAACAACCAGACCGGCCAGATGCTGGCAGCCCTCACTAACCTGCCGCAAGGCACGTTTGCTTCGGAAGTGGCGGTAGACGGCGACAAGGTCAACGTCACCCGTGAAATCGACGGCGGCCTGCAAACCGTCGCCCTCACGCTGCCCGCCATCGTCACCACCGACCTGCG
>NZ_PINZ01000067.1:0-9456 GCF_002810305.1 Halomonas sp. 141 | reverse complement strand
GGGTGTTGGACGACAGGTCAGATTTTACCTCGTCGGTGGCTATGAGGCAGCTCCGACGGGATTTATGCAGCGTTTCCTTAAACCAGGTTAAGTGCGGATGAGTAAAACACGGCGAGTGTATAGCGGCCTCAGAAGAAAACCTTGACGTACATCAGGCTCGCCAATCAAGGCGCCATTGAAGCCGCCCCCAGAAAGCGCTGCTGCCAGTAGTCGATATCCAGCGGAACGCTGACCACGGCACGGCCACTGCCCGGGGCATGGATCATCTGACGATTACCGCCATAAATGCCCACGTGGGTGGCCTTGCTGCCCTCGCCAAAGAAAAGCAGATCGCCTGGGCGGGGGGTATCGACCCGTGGCAGAGCACGGTACTGGCCGTCCGCCGTGCGGGGCACACGTAATCCGGCTGCGCGGTAGGTCATTTCGACCAGGCCAGAGCAGTCCAGACCATCCGGTGAGTTGCCGCCAAAGCGGTAAGGAATGCCGATGGATTGCTGGGCGTAAGAGAGAATCAGCGCACGCTCCAGTGACATGCCCCCTTGCACGGGCGGCTTGGCGGGGGGAGCCACGTCCTTGCTGGCACAACCGGCCAGTACTAACAGCAGGGCCAGAGACAGGAGGGAATAAACGCGGGCAAACGGCATGGGGCACTCCTGAGAAGCCTCGATAGGGTGTCTCTATCATGGCCCAGGTCACGCGTGCCCGCTAGCCGCCTATACGGAAGAGCATCCGTCAGGGCGTATCAGGCAACGCATCTCAGCGCCCGATCCACTCCACGAAGGTCGTTTCGCCCAGCGCATGGCGCTCGTGGCGTAGTCGACTCATGGCGGCGTAAGGCAGGTCCATCACCAGCCCGTGGGTCAGCGGCTGGGCAATCACCTGACGCAGCAGCGCGTTGCAGACGAATAGATGCGCCACCACCAGCACGTGCTTGCCCGGCGGGCGGCTCAGCAGGCGCTGCCACGCTTCACTCACCCGGGCATCCAGCGCCGCCAGGCTTTCCCCTTCCGGCGGCGCTGCCGTGGTGGGATCGTGCCAGAAGGCGTTCATCAGCGCGTGCCCCTCCTCGGCAAACACCTGGTCATGGGTCTTGCCTTCCCAGCGTCCCAGATAGAGCTCGGCCAGGTCATCGTCCACTTGCACGGGCAGGTCGAACTCCTCCCCCAACCACAAGGCAAACTCATGGCAACGCGCCAGGGGGGAGCTGACGATGGCATCGAACGGCGGCCTGCCATCGACCGTGTGACGCATCACGGCCGCCGTGGCCTGCTGCCAACCGGTTTCGCTGAGGGGGTGGTCGGTGCTGCCGCGCAGCATGCGGCCACCCAGTGGCTCACCGTGGCGCATCAGGTCGATGGTCATGATGTCGGCATCAGGAAAGCGCATGGTATCTCCCGGTCAGATGATGGCGTGGCGCACGCGGGCAGAGACCCACTCGGACACCAGCACGGTGGCAAAGATCAGCACGAAGATGACGCTGACCTGATTCCAGGCCAGGCTGTTGATCGAGGCGTTGAGCTGCAGCCCGATGCCGCCTGCGCCCACCAGCCCCAGCACCGTGGACTCACGAATGTTGATATCCCAGCGGTACACGCTGATACCGGCGAACGCGGGCATCACCTGGGGCAACACGCCGTAGTTCATCACCTGCAGGCGGCTCGCCCCGGTAGCGCTGATGGCCTCGACGGGCGTGGGGTGGATCTCTTCGATGGCTTCATAGAGCAGCTTGCCCACGAACCCAATGGAGC
Source organism: Halomonas sp. 141 (assembly GCF_002810305.1). Lineage (NCBI taxonomy): Bacteria > Pseudomonadati > Pseudomonadota > Gammaproteobacteria > Oceanospirillales > Halomonadaceae > Halomonas > Halomonas sp. 141. The sequence continues at coordinate 7,708 of NZ_PINZ01000067.1, read as the reverse complement.
GTAGCGCAATGGCAATGATGCCCGCCAGCACGCCGGGGCCGAGAATGGTCACCAGCAGCATCGCCCAGATCAGCGAGTTGATGGAGCGTGACGAAACGATGATGGTCAACGCCAGGCTGCGCACCAGCGGGTGGGGCGTCGTGTTGCGAGCCGCCAGAAAAGCTACCGGGAACGCCATGACGATGCCCAGCGCGGTGCCTAGCGTGGCGATGTTGAGGGTGTCCCACATGGGCTTCCAGAGGACGCTGGCATACTCCCAGCGGGGCGGCATCATGCGGTTGATCAGGTCACTGCCCTGGCGGCCAGCATCCTCCACGAACACCCACATGGTGTTGTCGGAGATCACTTTCCAGCAGAGCAGGAAAAGGCAGACACCTGCCAGCCAGGCCACATACTGGAGCCACTGGGCACGGGTGGTGCGCCGCTGCCACTGCGGCACGCCTTGAGGGGAACTCGAAACAGGCATGGAAATTTCCTTTACGGGTTAAAGCATCGCAGCGCTACTGGGTCCAGCGGCGCACATGGCTGGAGGCGTATTCACTCATCAGCACGATGGCAATGATGATCAGCAGGATCGCCGCCGACGTGCCGTATTCGTAACGGCTCAGCGAGGTGTTCAGCGTGGCGCCAATGCCCCCCGCGCCGACGATGCCGATCACCGACGATTCACGGAAATTGATGTCCAGACGGTACATGGAGAGCCCGATCAAGCGCGGCATCACCTGCGGCTGCACCGCATGGTTCATGGTTTGCCACCAGCTTGCCCCCGTGGCACGCACGGCTTCGACCTGTTTCCAGTCCAGGTCCTCGATATCTTCTGCCAACAGCTTGGCCATGAAACCGATGGTGGCGAAGGCCAGCGTCAGCATGCCCGCAAACGGCCCGAAGCCGAACATCACCACGAACAGAATGGCGATGATGATCTCCTGAAACGTCCGCGAGATGGCAATGATGGCGCGGCACAGGGTATAGATGGGCAGCGGGGCAATGTTGCGTGCCGCGCCCAGGCCTACCGGGATCGCCAGCAAGACGCCGATCACGGTGGAGGTCAGCGTCATGGTCAGGCTTTCCATCAGCCCGGCGATGATGTCGTTCTGGCGACTGAGGAAATCGGGCTGCAAAAAAGCCCCTAGAAAGTTGAGCGCTCGGCCGGAGCCTTCCGCCACCCGCGCCCAGTTGACCTGCACCGACGACAGCGCCAGCACCAGATACACCACCACACCGATGGCCAGGCCCCAGCGCAGCCGTGGGTTTTCGATCAGCGGCAAACGCCGCCACTGACCCTGGCGCGCAGCTTGCTGGCGCGCCGTGGCGTCTGCCGTGCTCATAGCGCGCCTCCACTGGCGACCTGGGCGAGCGGCCGCGCGTCATGGTGTGCTTTGGCTGCCGACGTGGGCGCTGCCGATGTGGGCGCAAGGGCTACCTGCGATGGCTCATCTTCTTCGTAGGCGGGCTCGGGCGTGGTGTCCCAGTCCTCTTCCCCATAGATGGTGGTGAGGATCTCGCTGGTGAGTTCGCTGGGCTTGCCGTCGAAGACGATTTGTCCGGCACGCAGGCCCACAATGCGGTCGGCAAACTGCTGCGCCAGAGCCACGTCATGAATGTTGATGATGGCAGCCAGCTCGCGCTCGGCGCACAGCTCGCGAATCAGACGCATGATCTGGCGCGAGGTTTTGGGGTCCAGGCTGGCGGTGGGCTCATCCACCAGCAATAACTTGGGGCTTTGCAGCAGTGCGCGGGCGATGCCGACACGCTGGCGCTGGCCACCCGACAGCGCGTCGGCGCGCTTGTCGATGGCATGGGGCAAGCCCACCCGCTCCAACAGGCGAAATGCTTCAGCAACGGCTTCCTGGGGGTAGCGGCGCAAGAAGCTGCGCCAGAAGCCGACATAGCCCAGCTGGCCCGACAGCACGTTTTCCATGACGGTCAGCCGGTCGACCAGGGCATATTCCTGAAAAATCATGCCCATGGAGCGACGTGCGTGACGCAGGCGGCTGCCCGACAGCTTGGTCAGTTCGGTCTCTTCCAGGCGGATACTGCCCTGGCTGGGCTCCACCAGACGATTGACGCAGCGGATCAGGGTACTTTTGCCTGCACCCGATGGCCCAATCAGCGCCATCACTTGGCCTTTGGGCAGCGATAGGTGAATATCGGTCAGCGCGCGGTCGCCCGTCGGGTAACGCTTGCCAACGCCAGTGAGTGTCAACATGGGGAGTGCCTCGTTTGCTTGTCGCTCAAAACGCTTGTGTAGAACATCGATTCAAAGACAATTGATTCAAAAACAGCTTTTTCGAAAACAGCTGACTCGACTCCATAACGCGTCGGCCAGAAGGTTGCCCTCCTGGCCGACAGGGTCACGCAGCGCTGGAATCAATCGCAGTCGTAAGTGACGCCATTGGCATCGGCAATGGTGCGGATGACCGACCAGTGCTCTTCATAGCTGATGGGGATGAACTGCGCTTCGCCAGAGTTCTCGAACTCCGCCTGCAGGGCGGTGCCTTCCCAGTCGTAGCTGAAGAACGCATCCTGAATCTGCTGCTGCAGTTCGGGCGTCAGGTTGTGGGCGGTGCCGTATGCCGTGGTGGGGAAGGTTTCGGAGGTGTAGATCACCTCGTAATCGCCCTCGTTGATGACACCCCGTGACAGCATGCGATGGGCAACGGAGTTGGCAATGGCCGCCGCATCGTAATCCTTGTTGATGACGCCCAGGATGGAGTTGTCGTGGGAGCCGGAGAAAGCCGTTTCGAAGTCATCACCGGCTTCCAGACCGTACTCGGAGCGCAGCAGCGCGGACGGTGCGCGGAAGCCCGAGTTGGACGTTTCGGAAGTGAAGGCCAACTGACGACCCTGCAGGTCTTCCATGCCGTCGATACCGCTACCGGGGTAGGTGATGATCTCCATTTCGTAACCGTAGCTGCCATCTTCGGCCGCCATGATGGCGAAGGGACGGAAGCCGCCACAGTTGACCGCCACCGGTACGCCACCGGTGTTGAAGCCCGCCACGTGCAGACGGCCAGCGCGCAGCGCTTCCTGCTGGGCAGCATTCGACTGCACCGGGAAGAACTGAACGCGTTTACCCGTCGCTTCGCTCAGGTGATCCAGGAAACCCGCCCATACGTCGGCGTAGACTGCCGGATCTTCAACCGGCGTGTAAGCAAAGACCAGCGTGTCCGGATCGACCCACCGAGACTCATCGCTGGGGATATCGGCCACCATGTCGCCATCGTTGTCCACGTAGCGTGAAGAGAGATCGGCAGCCGCATTCATCGCACTGAAAGCGAAGGCACTGGCAACGGCAGCGCTGATCAGGGTGCGCGAGAGTGACACGGTAGAGAGACGAGAGGATTGCATGGATCACCTAACGGGGTAGTGAAGAGGTGGATGTATCCTGACGCCCCAGGATGACAGCGGCGAGTCTGGCGGATGACAACTTCGTGACGTCTACATGACACCCGCGTGAACGGACTGCCGCCCTGTCGGCTCACTGCCCCACGCAGCAGCCACGCCGTTCCACGAACAGGCTGTTCCCGGCAATCTTCTTCGCCTGATGCTTGAGTTCGGAGATTTGGCTGGCAATGTCCAGGGCCTTGCAGTGGCCCGGGTCACTGATGGGCTTGACGGCTACCGACACGCTGACGAAAGGGAAAAAGCTGACGCCTCCCTGACGGCTTTCGATGGAAAGCCCGCCTCTCTGGCGGTCCTCTCCTTCGTAGAAACTCGGGGCCATGGCCTCGAAGGAGGCCAGAATCTGCTGGCACACGCCCTCCCAGTGCTCCAGCGGTAACAGCATCATGAAGTCGTCGCCACCGATATGCCCGATGAAGCCCCCCGCGCTTTCCACCTGAGCCTGCAGCAGCCGCGACAGCGAGATGATCACATGGTCCCCGCGGGCATAGCCGTAGGCATCGTTGAACGCCTTGAAATTATCCAGACCCACGTAGGCAGCGGCAAAGCCATTGCCCTGGCTCAGATAGGCCGTGAGGGTTTCATTGATCAGGATGTTACCGGGCAGCCCGGTGAGCGGATTGGCATGGCGCGCCTGACGCACCTGGATGGCGGTGATCTCGCGCAGCAAATCGACGATATTGCCCATACCCAGATACTGCCCTTCGCCATCGACGATGACGAAGTCCTCCTGTTCGATGTCGCGGCTGTCGGTCAGCTGCTGGCTCAGCGTTTCCAAGGGCATGTCGGCGGCGGCCACCAGCATCTTGCGATCGGCGATGTCCAGCACGCAGCGCTTGGCGTACAGCGAATGGCTATAAGGGTTGGTGAACAGCGTCAGGAACCCGTTGCGCCGCACCACGGCAATGGGCACGCCCTGTTCGATCACGGCCACGCAGCGCAGATGCGGCGTTTCACGAAACCGTTCCGCCAATGTGGGCACTGACACACTGGGCGCCACGGCCTCCACGCTGCGCAGGACGGTATGCGCCGTACGCCCGGCGGGGGTTTTCAATTGCGTGGTGGCGGGCAGCAGCGTATTGAGCTGAACAGGCGGCTGAACGCTGGGACGTGCGAAGTAGAAGCCCTGCAACAGCGCCAATCCACGGTCCAGCTCCCACAGGCACAGGTGCTCTGCCGCGGTTTCGACCCCTTCTGCGATGAGCTGGCAGTCGAGGCTTTTGGCGACGTCCAGTATCGAGCGCAGAAACTCCCGCTTGGCGGGCTCCTGATCGATGCCGGAAATGAAATGGCGGTCCAGCTTGACGAAATCCGGGCGCAGCTCCGCCCAGTGGCGCAGGCTGGAGTGACCGGCCCCCAGGTCATCCAGGGCCACCTGAAACCCCATGTCGCGGTAGTGGGCCACCGCCTGGCGCATCAGGTCGTAATCGTGGATGGGCACGTGCTCGGTCAGCTCGATCACCACCCGCTCAGGCGGCAGGCCACTCTCCTGAATGAAGCCCAGCGTCAGCCCCTCGCGGAAATCACGCTCGACGATGGTCAGCGGCATGACGTTGAGGAACAGCAGCCCAGGGAGTGCGAGTTCGGCAAAACGGCGAATGGCGAGCCGTCGGCAAAGCAGGTCCAGCTCCACCAGCAGCCCGGCCTGGGTCGCCACGTCGAACAGCCTTAGCGGTGAATGCAACGGAGAGGTGCTGGGGCCACGAATCAGCGCTTCGTAGCCATAAATGGCCTGCTGATTGGCATCGACAATGGGCTGAAAAAGTACGTGCAGCTCTTCTGCCGCGATAATCTGGTTAAGCCACTGAGTTTCTTGTGCGGTCATGTGCCTGCTGCCCTGTCAAACGTCAACGATCCCTATGACTTGTCAACTCCATCAGGAAGGTGCCAGGGCAGCAAGCGTGCGTCATTTACATGACATTTTCATGACGAACCATCGGTTGACCCCTTCATGCCGGGGATGTCCGGCGGCGGAAACACCGCGTCGCCACCGCGGGCATCCAACTGACGAATATCGGTGGGACGACCGTTCTCGTCGAGACTGACCAGGCCTATCCCACTGGCATTCCACAGCCGCTCGCCAGCGCTGGCCTGCTCGGGGGCCCGAGGGTAGATGCTGAGCTTGCGCCGCTGGGTAAACCAGTTGAGCGGCGACAGCGGCGCGTATAGCCAACGATTGAGCCGGTCGAAGGTATCCAGCAGCCGCCGAGGGAAGGTGTTTTTCACGCCGCTGGAAGTGATCTGCCACAGATGCGGGGCCTGCTCCTGCCCGCGTACGACGATGTCGTAGGCAAAGGAGTAGTGCACGTCCCCCGACAGGATCACGTAGTTGCCGGGTGTCTTGGAGTGCCGCCAGATGTGCAGCAGCACGCTGGCGGCACCGCGATGGGCCATCCAGTTTTCGGCATCCACCATCAACGGCTTGCCGGCCAGGGTAAACAGCTTTTGAATGCCCTCGATCAGCTTGACCCCGAACATCGGGGCAGGCGAGACGATCACCGCGCTGGGGGTGCCCAACAGCGCCTGCTGCATCTCCATGAGCGCCTCCCAGTCCATCAGCCCGGAGGGCCGTTTGGGGTTGCGCTCACTGCGCCAGCGGCGCGTACGGGTATCGAGCACGATCAGCGCGGGGGCGCCTGGCACCTGAAACTCCCACCCTTGAAAGCGCAGAAGCCGCTCGATCACGCTGTCCTGGGCCTGGGGGCTCAAGGTGCCCGACCCATCGAACAACGTACCGACCTGATGCATCAGCGGGTTGAGTTTGTCCGGGGCATTGCCCCACCCTTGGCAAAGCAGGTAGGCCACCAGCGCGTTGCCAATGATGCGCTTGGAGAACGGATGCCCATAAGCACAGCGCTCCCAATCAGCGGTCAGGTTCCAGTCATCGGTGACGTCGTGATCGTCGAAGATCATCAGGCTGGGCACGTGGGCCATCAGCCGCGCACACTGGGGCAGCCCTGCCACGAAGGCATCGATGACCGCCTGTTCGGTACGGTACGCTTCGGCCTCCTGCTCGGCCAGCTCGGGAGGCGTGGGCGCAATGATCTGCCAAGGAGTCGGCGACCAGACCAGGCAATACATGGCCAGCATTTCGGCAAGGGTCATCAGGTGGTTCTGGGCGTGCGCCGAGGTGAACACCGGCTTTTTTACCCCGCCGAAGAAGCGCTCGCGCAGGGCCGCGTTGCTGGTGACATCCGGCAGCAGCGACTCGCGATGATAATAGGTTTCGGGAGCCGCATAGAGCGCCTGGCTATCGTTCACCGTCGCGCCTTCCAACTGCTCATCGGCCAGCCCCAGCCGGGCGATGAGTGCATGCACGGCGCGAAGAGTGGGGCCTGCCACGTCATCCACGTAGACCTGGTCACCGGTCATCAATAGCCAGGCAGGCCACTCGCCAGGGGCTTCCTGGCGCTCGGCCAGCCAGGCATCGGCACGCACCAGACCATCGGGGCTGTCGTGGTGGGGCTTGCGGCAGGAGCCGTGCATCAGGCGGTGGTGACGCGATGCCAGCACAAAGGCCGGGTAGGCCTGCCCGGCGTGACATAACCACGGTGCCCACTCGGGAAGGCGCTGCCATACGCCCTGGTGGCTCTGTACCTGCAGGTCGTAGGCGATGCGTGTATCGGTGGGCAGTGCCCTGGGCAAGCTCAGGTCGATGCAGTACAGGTAGGCCCGCTCGCCGATGGCCACGCATTGGTGATCCTGGCGAGACAGTGGGTAGGTTTGCTGGTCGGGGGTGTCCGGAAACAGAACCAGCTGGAGAGCCAGCGGTCGCGTGGCCACCAGCCACATCACCAGGCGTGACGGCGACAAGCGACGCAGCAGCGGCCCCACCAGTACGTCAGGCAGTGTTTCGGTGACGTCGATCATCGTTACTCCTTCAGGCCCGCGCGGCCAGCACGGGTGCAAGCGCCTGGTCATCCTCTACCAGCAAACACTTCATCATGCCATCCTTTCATGGGTTACGCTGCATCTCGCGAATGCGGACACCTTCGATCTTCATCAACTGGCCACTGTGACCATCGAATTCGAACTCGACCACCTGCCCCTGGGGCCACAGCATCTTGATCTCATACTCCACCAGCCCGTCGTCCCGGTCGATCTCGATTTCCAGAATATCGCCAATATAACGCTCTTCGAGCCAGTCGAGTATCGTTTCCAACGGGACCACATCGCCGCGCCCCACTTCACCGTGCAGCGCTTGCCAGGGCTGGTCGCCAATGGCGTTACCAAACAGCGCGTAAAGCATCGCCCAGTCGGGCGGTGATACAAGCGCGCACCGCGTAGCGGTGCCAGATTGACT